>NZ_JBSFDA010000186.1:0-19517 GCF_053593675.1 Streptomyces sp. NPDC002156
TCGCTGGACGCGCCCTTCAACCCGGTGTCGCTGGCGATCGGCGCCGAGGCGTCCTTCGTCGCCCGGACCGTCGACTCCGACCGCAGGCACCTCACCGGCGTGCTGCGCGAGGCCGCCGCCCACCCCGGTACCGCGCTCGTCGAGATCTACCAGAACTGCAACATCTTCAACGACGGCGCCTTCGAGGTCCTCAAGGACAGGCAGCAGGCCGAGGAGGCGGTGATCCGGCTGGAGCACGGCCGGCCGATCCGCTTCGGCACCGAGGGCGCCAAGGGTGTCGTACGGGACCGGGCCACCGGCGACCTGAAGGTCGTCGCTGTCACGGAGGAGAACAAGGGCGACGTGCTCGTGCACGACGCGCACTCCGCGTCGCCGACCACGGCGTTCGCGCTCTCCCGGCTCGCCGACCCGGACACCCTGCACCACACGCCCATCGGCGTCTTCCGCTCGGTCGACCGGCCCGTGTACGACACACAGATGGCCGAGCAGCTCGACACCGCGATCGTCCAGAACGGCAAGGGCGACCTCGGCGCACTGCTCGCCGGCAGCGACACCTGGACCGTCACCGGCTGACATGCCGTCACAGCGCAGGACCCGACAGGCCCGTGGCGTCGTACGCGGTCATGCGGCCGCCGAGCAGCAGGCCCGCCGTGTCCGACCACATACGCAGAATGCAGGCTCTGGGCCGGTCCCCGGACGCCCCCGACTCCGCGGCGGGGCCGTGACGTCGGGCGTGACCCCTAATCTCCCGGGCGGACCGAATAGGGGCCCACGGACAAGGGTTGGCCACGACGAGGGTGCCGCGTAGCGTCCCAACGGGTCCGCTCGGCACTGCGCTCGGCCCCGCAGTATGTCCAGTCGGCTGACGAAAGAGGAACCAGTGGGCAGGGGAACCCTGTGGGGGATCAGCGACCTCCACGTCAGTCATCCGCAGAATCGCGAGATCACGCAGAAGCTCCGGCCGCAGTCCGACGACGACTGGCTGCTGGTCGCCGGCGACGTGGGCGAACTGTACGACGACATCGCCTGGGCGCTGACCGAGCTCAGCGGGAGATTCGCCCGGGTCGTGTGGGCCCCCGGCAACCATGAGCTGTGGACGGTGGACAAGGACCCGCTGCAGTTGCGCGGGCAGTGGCGCTACGAGCAGCTCGTGGAACTGTGCCGAAGCCTCGGCGTGCTGACCCCCGAGGACCCCTACGCCGTCTGGGACGGCCCCGGCGGTCCGGTGACAATAGCCCCCCTGTTCGTCCTGTACGACTACAGCTTCCTGACCCCGGGCACCCGTACCAAGGCCGAGTCGCTGGCCGTGGCCGAGGAACGCGGCGTGGTCTGCACGGACGAGTTCTTCCTCCACCCCGACCCCTACCCGAGCCGGGAGGCCTGGTGCCGGGCGCGGGTCGAGGAGAGCGAACGCCGCCTCGCGGCCTGCGACCCGGAGTTGCCCACGGTCCTGGTCAACCACTACCCGCTGGTGCGCGAGCCGACCCGGATCCTGCGCCACCCCGAGTTCGCCCAGTGGTGCGGCACCGAGGCGACCGCCGACTGGCACCGGCGCTTTCACGTGAGTGCCGTGGTCTACGGGCACCTGCACATCCCGCGCACCACATGGCACGGCGGGGTGCGCTTCGAAGAGGTGTCGGTGGGCTATCCCAGTGAGTGGAGCCGCCTGGGCCACCCCGATCCGGCGCTGCGTCGCATACTGCCGACGGATCTCTCCGCGCGGGGGTCGGCGACGTGATCGAGCGCATACTTCCGCGGGGGGTGGCGGTCGCCGAGGCCTTCCAGGACCCACCGGCCACGGGCCTGTATCCGCAGGGGGTCCGGCTCGCCGAACGGGCGGTGCCATCGCGCCGGCACGAGTTCGCCACCGTACGGCGGTGCGCCCGCGAGGCCCTGGCCGCGCTCGGCCTGCAGCCCGTGCCGATCCTCCCGGACCGGCACGGGGCTCCCCACTGGCCCGCGACGCTGCTCGGCAGTCTCACCCACTGCCGCCGGCTACCGTGCCGCGGCCATCGCCCGCACCGCCGACCTGGAGTTCCTCGGCATCGACGCCGAACCCGACAGGCCGCTTCCACAGGGGGTACGGGAATCCGTCGCGTTCCCCTCCGAACTGCGGCTCGTACGGCAACTGCCCGCCCGTAGGCCCCAAGTGCGCTGGGACCGGGCGCTGTTCAGCCGGCTCCCCGCCCGGAGGGCAGCCGGCCGGCCGACAAAGGCTTGCTGATCACTGCCATCGCAGCGTGAGAGGAGTGACCGCCATGGAACCTCAGGACAGCGGGAAACAGAGCGAGCCGGGCGAGGACCGGCATCCAGCCGGCCAGCCCCTGCTGGCGGGAGAGCCCGACGACGGCAATGCCGAGCCGCACATCTGGCGGGGCGTGGACTGACCCGGGGGGCACGAGTACGTCCCGGGTGCTGCGAGACAGTCGGCTTTGCCCCCAACTACCGCATCAGCGACGGGACGTCGGGCCGGACGGCCTCTCGGCACGTTCCGGGCCGGGGCATTACGCGTCTTGACAGCCCCAGCCCTCATGGGTGCTGATACCGGTCCGTCTCGGGGACAGCAGGCGCCGCCCGGCGGCACTTGCCGCCGAGCCGGCGGCCACGGTCTCGGACGTTCCCGGGGCGGACTGACGACCAGGATCCACCTCGCCGTCGAGCAGGGACAGAAGGCTCTGTCCGTGGTGATCACAGCCGGTCGGCCGGGCGATTCCCCGCAGGCGGCCGGACCTGGTGCGGGCCGACAAGGCGTACTCCGACCACCGCGAACGCCATGCCGTCGAATGCGGGGATCAACCGCCTCAAGCGCCACCGGGCCGTGACCACGAGATACGGCGAACTCGCCGTCCGCTACGAGGCCACCGTGTTGGTCGCAGTGCTCAACGAGTGGGATGTGGGCGAACCGGTGGCGTGGGTGCGGGGCTTGCACACGGTCACGGTGTTCGCGACGTACGCGTCGGTGGGCCGGGGCGTCCTGCGGCGGGTGCACACGGCCGGCCTCGGCGTGTGGGATCTGGTGGTAGACCAGGCGCACCGCACCGCACCGCACCAGCGGGGACGGGCTCAAACCGTGGGCTGCAGTGCACGGCCAGCAGAAGATCTCTGCCGCGCGGCGGTTGTCCATGACGGCCGCCCCGCAGGTGCGGAACTCGCCGGGGAGCGCATCGAGATGCGGCTGGTGGCCAGGACCGCCCAGACCGTCAAAATCCCAGCGCAGCTCTTCCCCCTCGACTTTGCCGAGGGGGAAGAGCTGCGCACCGAAGATCTCGGCCAAGTTCCGCCGTACGGGCCTGACAGGCGAACCCGCCCC
Source organism: Streptomyces sp. NPDC002156 (assembly GCF_053593675.1). Taxonomy (NCBI): domain Bacteria; kingdom Bacillati; phylum Actinomycetota; class Actinomycetes; order Kitasatosporales; family Streptomycetaceae; genus Streptomyces; species Streptomyces sp. NPDC002156. The sequence continues at coordinate 3,311 of NZ_JBSFDA010000186.1, forward strand.
GCCGGCTTCGCGGTGGTCCGGCAGATTGCTCGGTGTGTGCGCGAAATATCGAGAATGCGTAGGGGAAGTATCCGCGGAATTACGTCGGCTGTGCGGTGCGGTCCGGCACGCGGCCTGACCGCACCGCGCTGCGCTCGGACGCCCGGTAGGTGGTGCGAGGCAGCGCCTGAGGCAGCTCAGACCGTTTGACCCGGAGCTTCCGGTAGATCCGGGTCAGATGCTGTTCCACCGTGCTGATCGTGACGTAGAGCTTCCCGGCGATCTCGCGGTTGGTGAAGCCGTGGGCCGCCATCGAGGCCACCCGCAGCTCGGCCGCGCTGAGCACGGCCGGACGGGCCCCCTCGGCCCCGTCCGCCATGCAGGCCTCCAGCGGCACCTGCTCCACGACCGCGCCCTCCACGGCGCAGGAGGGTTCCGCCGCCTCGACGGCGGAACCCTCCGCAAACACCTGCCGCAACCAGCCGAGGTCGTACTGCGGGTGTGCCAGCTGCCGGCGGTCGCCGCACTGCTGGAGCACCTCGGACGCCTGCCGCAGCAGCTTGGACCGCTCGGCCGGCCCGCTGGAGGCGGCCAGTACCCGAAGCGTGACAGCCTTGATGCGGGCGGACGGGGAGTTCACGCAGCGGGCCAGCTGTTCCGTCGCCAGGTCCCAGGACCGCTGCTCGAGCCCGAGCGCCAGGCACGCTTGCGCCGCGTCGGTACGCCAGGGCAGTAGCAAGGGCAGGTCCATTCCCCAGCGACCAGCCAGTTCGCCGATCGCCAGGAAGCCTTCCAGCGCCGAGTGGAACTGCCCGTCCGCGAGGTGATAACGACTGCGGGCCTGCAGGTAGCGCAGGCCCACAGGGGTTTCGAACATGGCGTCGGGCACCGGTATCTCCAGGTACCGGCGCGCCTCGTCGCACTTGCCGAGAGCCGCGTTCGCCTGGATCAGGATGCTCAGGGGGAGGCCGACCGCGACCCCCCAGCTGCGCGCCGGCAGCACGGTCAGGGCGATGTGCGCGTAGCGCTTGGCCATCAGCATGTTGCCGCGACGCAGGTAGATCTCCGCGCGCATGGCGGCGAACAGGCCATGCCAGGTGGGCGCGTTCGCCGCCTCGTCCTGTTCGCACAGAGACTCGCACCACTGCTCCGCGGTGCTCAGCCGGTCACTGACGATCAGTACCAGCAGCGCGACGACGAGGCAGGACACCGAGCGCTCGCCCAGGCGGTGCGCCCGCAGCTGCTGTGCCGCCCGGTCGACCAGCGCAGCGGTCGGCCCTTGCGTTGTCAGCTGATGCAGCAGCGCGGCCACCTCAAGCGAGGGGCTGACGCTCACCGGGACGGCGCTCGGCGCGTCCTCGCCGGTGCCGTCCGGGTCGCCCGCGGCCTGCTGTCCGGTCGTGCCGGGGAAGGCGGAGTGCAGCCAGAGACGAGAGGCTTCCAGGTACGCGGTGGTGCTCGGGGTGCGCATGTCCGGGTTGCCGGCGACCTCCGTCAGCAGTCCACGGACCTGCTCGGCCTGCCCGAACCAGAGCATGGACCGGACAAGCGACGACACCTGGGAACCCATCAGGTACCCGTGGCGGGCCGCGTCGATCAGATCGGGTAGGTGGCGGGTGGTCAGGTGCGGATCGGACCGCCACTCGACACGTACGATCATTGCCACGGTCGCGGCCTGCTCGTCGGGGACCGAGACCCCCAGGTACGCCAGCCGCAGGAAGCTCAGCGCGAGATCGGCGTCGCCGTCCGCCAGGGCCTGTTCCGCCGCGGAACGCAGCAGGGGCACGCCGCAGGGCGGGGTGCGCTCGGCGGCCAGCAGATGCTTGGCGACCACAGCGGTCGAGGCACCGGTTCGGAACAGTGCGTCGGCCACCCTGGTGTGCCGGTTCGCCCGGTCCTCCGCAGTCAGGCTGGCGAGAACCACAGCCCTGGCCTCCGAATGGCGGAAGCGCCCGTTGGTCAGCACGCCGGTCTCGTCGAGCGCCCGGATGGTCCGCTGCACGGAGTTGGTGTCCATGCCGACCAGGCAGCTGAACAGTGCCAGGTTCGCCGAGTCGCCCAGTACCGCGATTTCCCGGGCGACTTCGAGTGCGGCCTGGCCGCACCGATAGATGCAGCTGAGCAGGGCCTGGCCGAACGAGGGGCCGACGGTCAGCACCGACGGCCCGTCCCCGCCCGCTGTGCGGTTGTCCTCGATGAGGCTGTTGACCAGGAGTGGATTGCCGCCGCTGACGGCGAACGCGTCGGCGACCAGCCGTCGCGCCGTCACCTTCCCGAAGTGCTCGGCCAGCATGGCCTCCACGCCTGGCGGAGTGAGCAGCGGCAGTGAGATGCGGCGCAGGACCGGTTCTGCCGGCATCTCGGCTTCGAAGAGGATGGTGAGCGGCTCGGACTGAACGGTGTGGTTGAGCACGGTCAGCAGGCGCCCCGGCTGCAGCTGGCGGATGAGGAACGACAGGCACCGCAGCGTCGCCAGGTCCGCGTCCTGCGCGTCGTTGACGCCGATCACGAGGGGGCCGGGGGTGCACTGTGCGAGGTCGAGCAGGAGCATGCACATGCGGTGGAAGAGCAGGGGCGGCACCTCGGAGTCTGGCTGGGCGCGGGCCTCGCCGGCGGAGGTGCCGCCGGTCGCCAGCGAAACCTCGTTGAGCAGAGCCGCTGTTTGCTGCGCGATCTGGGACGGTATCTTCGGGTTTCTCATGAGCTGGGCCAGCACGCCGAACGGAATACTCCGTTCCGAACGGGACGCGTCGGCCGAGAGATAGACGGCACCCGAGCGAGTCACTTGCTCGGCGAACGTGCGCAGCAGCATGGCCTTGCCGCTGCCCACGGGCCCGCCCACGACGGCGAGCCGGTTTTCTCCTCCGAGGGAGTCGCCGTATAACGAGAAAAGTGAGTCAAGGGCGTCATGCCACTCGGACGGTGCCAGTAAATCCCCGGCCTTCTTCTGTTTCCACAGCGTATTCGTTGCCATCATGCAGTATTCTCCCCGTTGAAAACGCGCATTTTCCGCCCATCGGAGTGTCAGATGGTGGCGATCGGCATAAATGCGCGACGAACGACTGCGAACTGGCGCTACGAGAGAAGCGTGTGACGCCATGGTCTCCTTGCGGGAGTTGCGCCACGCCTGCGAAAAATATTACTCCTCCGCCGATTGTGTCCGTTGCACTCGGCTTTCCTCCCGTATTGCACTTTAGTGCTGGATTAATATCTGACACTTCTGGCGCTACCACCTTAGTCGATCACGCCAATCCTGTGTTACGGCTGCGAAAAATCTTCCGGCAAGGGGCCCTTGCCGGAAAAGTGCAGATCGTCGGCCGGAGTTGAGTTGCACCTTGGCGTAGGAGAGCGTGAGCTGTGTCGGCACCGCGCAAATGTCCTGCTGAGCTCCGCGAACGCGCCGTCCGCGATGATTTCCGGATCGAAGGCGGCGGAAACGGAAGCCGTGGCACCGGCTTCCGTTTCCGCAGACAGCCGCAGCCCTCGTGGGTGTGTCCCGGTACGCGGCAGGCTCACGGTTGCCCGCGGGTGTCTTGCGTCCAGCGGCTAGGGGGTGAACGGGCCGGCCTTTGCTCGCGCACCACTCGGCTGTTGCCAACGACCCACCGCTGAACGACGGTTCGTTGTGCGAGACCCGCCGCCTCGCCCTCCGCCTGCCTCAACTCTGGTGCTGGGCCGATGACTTCGCCGACCTGTGGACGGCGACCGGACAGCGCATGGTCACCTGACCCGCGCGACCGCCCTGCCCGCCTGCAGCCGGCGGCTTCTAAGGGGTGTCAAATTTTCTGGGGTTGACTTTAGGGGGATGCCCCGACCTAGCGTTAACGAGGTTCGCCCGGAGATTCTGCGGGAATTGCTTGGAATTCGAGATGACGAGGATTTGAACATGAGCGAAATGCCCGTATTCGATCCCAGCCAGATACCTCAACTGCTGCCCTTCGACCCGTTGGACCCGGTCGTTCACCACAACCCGTATCCGACGTATCAGAAGATCCGGGAGGAACACGGCTCGACGTACGTGTCGCCCCTGGGCCTGACCAGCGTCCTTAGCCACAAGGCCGCTTCCCAGGTGCTGACCAGCCCCAAGTTCGGGTGGGGTGACAACCCCATGATGCACGACCAGATGGTCAAGGCCCCGAACGATCCTGATGGGCCGCTCAGGCCGGTTCTGCAGTTCATGGACCCGCCCGATCACACGCGGCTGCGGCGGCTGATCTCGAAGGCATTCGCGCCCCGCATGGTGGCACGGCTGCGGCCCAAAATCGCGGAGTACATGGTCAAGCTGATCGACGATGCGATGGCGGCGCGTGACGCCGATGGCATCGTCGATCTCCACAAGACGGTGATCAGCCCGCTTGCACCCACGATGCTCAGCGAGCTGCTGAACGTGCCGGAGAAGTACCACGCGCGGTTCCTGAGTTTCTTCCGCGCCAGCGCCACCGGCATCGACCCCTCCTTCCTGCTCACCCCCGAACAGATCAAGGCCCGCGACAACGCGCGTGCGGACTTCATGCAAGTCGGCATGGAACTGGCGGCCGAACGCCGGGTCGACCCGGGCGACGACCTGGTCAGCCAGCTGGTCATGGCTGAGCAGGACGGCGACATGCTCGACGAGGGCGAGGTGGCGATCTCGATAATGATGCTGCTGTCCGCGGGGACCGGCGCCACCGCCGGCATGTTCGCCAACTGTGCCTTCACGCTCCTGAGCCACCCTGACCAACTCGCGTGGCTGCGCGAGCACCCTGACCAAATCGCGCCCGCGGTCGAGGAGTTGACACGCTACGACACCCCGCTGCAGAGCACCTTCCGCACGGCGCTGGAGCCCACCGAGGTAGCCGGAGTTCCGCTCGGCGCCGGCCAGCCGGTGATAGTGCTGTTCGGCGCGGCCAACCGGGACCCGGAGGCGTACGAGGATCCCGACCGCCTCGACCTGTCGCGCAACAACTCGGTCAACCACCTGGGGTTCGGCCACGGCATCCACTTCTGCGTGGCAGCGCCGGTCGCCAGGCTCACCACGCAGGTCGCGCTGCAGGCCCTCACGAGTCTCGACATCGAATTGGCCAAGGCTGACCCGGCCCGCCCCCTGGGCATGGTCATGCGAACCATCGACGAGCTGCCGGTTCGGCTCGGAGCCCGCCCCTGACAGGGAAAGCGGGCGGCCCCGGCGGCACACGACGGCCGGGGCATCGCCGTTGGCTCGTGACAGGTGACCCGTGTCCCCCGATCAGAGCGATTGCAAAGTCGCAGTGATCTCGTAGGCATTGCAGGTCACGACAGTGTGAGGATGCCGGATGGACACGCGACCACACGCAACGAAGCTCCGTTGCGGAGGTGACCTCGCCAAGTCCCCTTTGCGCAACGGGGCGTCGATGCGCCGCCATGCGGAACCAGAAGAACCTCTACGAGCAGTTGCGGACCCTGCCCTGGGGCGAGGCTGCGGCGAAGTCCTACGACCGCACCACCGGGCACGGCCGCAGGGAGACCCGGGTTGTGCAGGCCCTTACCGTCACCGATCTCGGCGTCGCCTTCCCGAACGCCGCCCAGGCCGCCAGAGCCGTACGCCATCGCACCGACACCAAGTCCGGCAGACGCAGCCGCGAGACGGTCCACGTCATCACCGACCCCGCCGGCCGCCAGACGTCCCCCGAGCGGATCGCGAAGATCTTGAGGGCTCACCGGGCGGTCGAGAACAGGCCCCACTTTGTCAGGGACACCGCCTTCCGCGAGGACGCCTCCAAGATCCGCACCGGCCACAGTCCGGAGACCATGGCCACCTTGCGCAGCCACGCCGTCAACCAGCTCCGCACCGCTGGCCACACCAACATCGCCGCCGGACTCCGCACGACAGCCCTTCGCCCCTACGAGCGGCCGCTGACCCTCCTCGGCCTCAACCGGCCTGCACCGATTCACGATCAGGAGACTTTGCCATCGCCCTGGGCTGGTGATTCCTTCGGACCTCCAGTCAGAACACGCGCGACCCAATAACGAACAGGGGTTGACAGTAGGGGCAAACCTTTTTGAATCATTCTCCCGAAGAGGACACGACTCGTCGGCGTGCCCGCGCGATAATGGAGGCCACCGCAGTGACCGGAGAATCAGACACCGCGACGGAGAACGCGGGCCAGGAAGGGGCCGCCCCCGACACGCTGGAGGAGCGCATCCGCCAGTGGAGCCTTTACCAGCCCTGGTTGCAGAACGACCCCACACCCTATTGGCAGGAGATGCGCGACCACACCCCGCTGGCGCGCTCGGAGGAACTGGGCGGCTACTGGATCCTCACGCGCTACGCCGACATGGTGTCGGTGGCCAAGCAACCCGAGATCTTCTCCAACACCTATTTCTCCATTCCACCGCACGACCCGCTGCCGCAGAAGGCTATTCCGATCCAGCTCAACGGCGATGAACACCGCGCGTGGCGCAGGGCACTGTCGGACTTGTTCAATCCGGCGGCGATCCGGCACTTTTCCGCCGAACTTACCAAGGCCACCGCCGAAGCCATCGAGCCGGTGATCCCGCGCGGCAGTTGCGAGTTCGTCTCCGAGGTGGCCGTGCGGCTGCCGGCCGAGTCGTTCCTCATCAGCTTCGGAATCGAACGTAGCCACCTGGACCGCGTGCTGGAATACGTGCGGTGGCTGCGCGCCAATTGGTCGAAGGCCGGGAACCAAGACGAGATCATCGCCGGCTCCCGCCCGCTGTGGGAGTTCCTCGGCGAGATGCTCGACCTGCGCATAGCCGAAGGGTACAAAGGCCGCCGGGATGTCTTCAGCCGACTGCTCGAGGCATCCCTCGACGGGCGTGAGATCACCCGGGACGAGATGATCAACGCGGCCTTCACCAACTTGTTCGCGGCGTTCGACACCACGACCGCCGCCCTGAGCCTGACCTTCCACCACCTGGCTCGCAACCCCGAACTCCAGCGGCAGGTGGCCGCGTCGCCAAAGGCCGCCGCGGCCGCAACCGAGGAGGGCCTGCGGCTGTTCGGCGTGGCCACCACGGCCACGGTGATCGCGGAGGACACGGAGCTGCACGGCCAGACACTGCGCAAGGGTGACATGGTGCAGATCCCCTGGGGCATGTCCGGGCTCGACCCGGAGGCGTTCGACAGCCCGGAGGAATTCGACCTCACGCGGACCAACAACCGGCACCTCGCGTTCGGAACCGGCCCGCACCGGTGCATCGGCGCACACCTGGCCCGCCGTACCATCCAGACAGCGCTGGAGGTGTGGCACAGCAAGGTCGCCCGCTATGAGATCACGCCGGGCAGCGAGCCCGTGCACCACTTCGGGAACGTCCGTGGGATCAGCCGCCTGGAGCTCAGCATCGAGCCCGCTTGATGTCCTGCGCCAGTAGCTGATCGTTAGTTGTGGTGTGACTTCTTCTGCCGGTACGTCAGTTCCTCGCCGGGGCCCGAAGCGGCGCTGGAGCGGTGAGCGCGTCGGACGACGTCGGCTCAGGCACTGGCTCTGCGTGCGCCGATCGTGCCGGCGTGCGCAGGGCCGCAGACGCCGCCGATCGTAGTGGTCGCCCGGGAATTTACGGGTGGCCGCGCGCAGAGGTCTGTACGGGCTCACGTACATAGGACGGGTGCCGCTCCCCGGGAGTCGCCTGATAGCTGCCGGTCTTCGAGCCGGGACGGGTTGTCCAGGGTGGGCATGGCCCAGCGCGGAGCGCCGCCGTAGGCGCCCTTGACCACTCGGAACAGTCCCTGGACTCCCTCGTCGGGCTGCCCGACGATCCACCGCATTCAGCCCGGCTGAGGAGCCTGAGGTAACGCCGCTCGTCTCGCGGAGCCATCAGGCGACCCTTGCTCCGGGGCGTTCGACGAGGTGACCGTTGATTCGTCGTACGCAGGTGCACACAGTGCTCGACCTTCATGCCGCACCATCGGGCTTTCACAGATCCGTACGTGAACAGTCTCCCGTCATACGGCTCTTGTCGCTCTGGTCATCTGATGGCCGGTTTCGCCCAGACCCGGTGTGCGAAGTACTTCGGCTGCCGAGCGACCGCATCGCGCATCGCTCACCACGACGGTCTTCAGCCAACGCAGCACGAGGCGGTTCGAAGCCCCCCTCCGCAGGGCGGCTCCGAAGGGCCAGGATCCTTCATTTCTCGTGCAGCATCACTCTGTCCTGGCCGGACGGGTAGAGACGGTGACGTTCGGGGGCGACGTGATGCCGCCGGCAGGCTTCGAGGTGACGGGCGCGGAGTTTGAGGACGGCCTCGGCGTCGTCGAGCCCCCAGCGGGCTCCGCTGATGTCGAGCCGGCCGGCTTTGAGAGCCTGCTCGTAGCGCGGGAAGGCGTCGTCGGTGCACAGACAGCGGACACACGGGCCGATGATTCCCGGCTTGTCCGCCGCCCGCCGCCCGCCGCCCGCCGCCCGCCAGGCGCCACGGCCGGTCAGGCCCTTCTCCTCCCACCGCCCGTAGTGGGGCACGACCCTCGCGCCACGTACTCCCGCCTCCCGCACGATCTGCCGGTAGTCCTCGTGGTCCTCGGCGAAGAGGACCGCATGGTGGTCCGCTCCGTTCGTCGCTTCGTCGCTTCGTCAGCCGGCCAGCTCGGCGACCCGCTCCACCAGGCGCAGCCGGCTGGCCCGGTCGATGCCCGCCCTGCCCACCGGACTCAGGCACAGAGTCTCCACGCCGGCCGCCGCGAACGCCGCGATGCGCTCGGCGATCCGCTCCGGCGGACCGACCAGGCACACAGCCTCGGCCAGTTCCGTGGGCACGCGTTCAACCGCCTCGGCCCGGTGGCCCTCCAGATACAGGTCCTGGATCAGCTTGGCCTCGGCCTCGTAGCCGTAACGCCCGGCCAGGTCGTTGTAGTAGTTGCGGCCACGCGCGCCCATGCCGCCGATGTAGAACGCCAGCCGGGCGCGGGCGGCCTCCAGCGCGTCGGGCACGTCGTCGGCGAAGGCAACAGGGACGTCGGCGCAGACGCGCAACGGCCCGAGGTCCGGGTCGCGCTTGGCGAGCCCGGCGTCGAGCGCCGCGCCGAAGACCTCCTGCGCCTTCTCCGGGTGGAAGAAGATCGGCTCCCACACCTCGGCGAGCTCGGCGGTGAGCGCAACGTTCTTCGGCCCGGTGGCGGCGATCATGATGGGCACGCGCTCGCGCGGCGGCCGGTTGAGCAGCTTCAGCGGCTTGCCGAGCCCGGTGCCGCGCTCCTCGGGCAGGGGGATCTGGTAGTGCTTGCCGTCGTGGATGAGGAGCTCACGGCGCCAGACCTTGCGGCAGATCTCGACGACCTCGCGCATACGGCCCAGCGGGGCGTCGTAGCGCACGCCGTGGAACCCTTCGATGACCTGTGGGCCGGAGACGCCCAGCCCCAAGGTGAACCGGCCGCCGGAGACGGCGTCGAGTCCGGCCGCGGTCATCGCGGTGAGGGTAGGGGTGCGGGAGTAGATCTGCATGATGCCCGAGGCCAGCTCAAGACGTTCAGTCCGGGCCGCGATGTAGCCGAGGCGGCTGACGGCGTCGAAGCTGTAGAGCTCGGGTACGAAGACGATCGCGAGGCCCGCGCGTTCGAGGTCGGGCAGTTCCTCGACGGACTCGGCGAAGCCGTCGGCGTGTTCGAGTCGCATACCGATGCGCACTGCGGGTTCTCCCTGCGTCAGCGGGGCGCCATGCGGATGGCGCCGTCCAGGCGGATGACCTCGCCGTTCAGCATGTGGTTCGTCACGATGTGCTCGGCGAGCGCCGCGTACTCGTCCGGGTCGCCGAGCCTGGCGGGATGCTGAGTCTGGGCTTGGAGCGACTCCACGGCGGCGGGAGGCAGCCCGGCGACCATCGGCGTGTCGAAAATGCCGGGCGCGATGCAGGCGATGCGAATCTTCCGGGCGGCCAGGTCGCGGGCGACGGGCAGGGTCATGCTGGCGACACCGCCCTTGGAGGCGGCGTAGGCGGCCTGGCCGACCTGGCCGTCGAAGGCCGCAACCGACGCGGTGGTGATGATGACACCGCGCTCGCCGCCGGTCTCTTCGCTCTCGACCATACGGGCCGCCGCGAGCCGGATGACGTTGAAGGTGCCGACCAGGTTGACGCGGATGACGCTCTCGAAGTCGTCGAGCGGGAAGGGGCCCTTGCGGCCGGTGGTCTTGATGCTGTTGACGACGCCCGCGCAGTTGACGACGATCCGCAGCTGGCCCAGCTCGGCCGCAGCGTCCAGGGCGGCTTCGACCTCGTCCTCGCGGGTGACATCGGTCGGCGCGAAACGCACCCGTTCACCCAGCTCGCCGGCGATGGCCAAGCCTTGTGAAGCAGGCAGGTCGGCGATGACCACGCGGCAGCCCGCTGCGACGAATCTGCGGGCCGTTGCCAGGCCGAGGCCCGAGGCGCCGCCGGTGATCAGTACAACGCTGTTCGCTATCTCCACGTGTCCGCCTAGTCGGTCTCGTCGGTGTGAACGGAGAAGAGAGGTCTGCCGGACGCGGAGGGGCGGATCGGCGGTAGAACAGCCGGGGACGGCGAGGATGCCGGCCACTCCCGCATGCGAGGTGTCGCTGGCCACGGCGGTGGGCAGCAGCTGGGCCGGCCCCGTGGTCGGCAAAGCAGAGCGGCGGCGCCATCGACCCCAGCAGGAAGGTCTTCTCACAACGGAAACGGCCGTACGCCGGAGGCGGGCAGGCACCGGCGCTGGTGACCGGGGCCGACGAATGGCCGGACCCGGCGGCCAGACGGGTGGCGGCCAACTCCACCGGCGTCAGGCGGCCGTTGCACTCCCGGCGCACCTCCAAGGCGGAGGCGTGGCCGTCCGCGACGCACACGGAGCTGTCGTCGTCCTCCGTGCCCCCCCCGGGATCGCAGCGTACGCCGGCCGCCGCACGGAAACCCTCCCTCTGCCCCAGCCACGCGGCGGACGCACTAACACCGACATCATCCCCCCCCCGGCACTGCCCAGGTCCGTTCTCCGTGCCGGGTCGGGGATGTCCCCATCCGCATCCGGTCGGTCGATGCTAAGGACAGCTCCACCCCTAAGAACAACCCCTGAACCTCGATCCCACCGCATGAATTCTGATCACGGGTGTCGGGCGGGTCACACATCTGCTTGGCCTTGGAGCCGATGTCGACGAACACCACCTCGTCCGTCGTGGGGACCAGACCGGTGCGCGCCGCGAGACTGCAGGTGAACGCCCGCATCGCGGACTTCAGTCGGCGTACGTGGCCTCCAGGTGAAGGCGCGCAGGAAGCTGCCCAGCGTGGACGGGGCGCGCACATCGCCGAACAAGCGGGACAGGCCACCGTGGCGAAGAACATCCAGATCGTCGACGATCGACGGGGCCTTCGCGCCGGGGGTGCCTCCAAGAAGCCTTTCCGGCGGATCTTCGCAGGCCTGCGAAAATCCGCCGGAAAGGACCGGTACTTCTTCGTCTCGACGACCGGGGGAAGTTCGTCGAGACGAAGAACCGGGGTTCTGGGAACGTACTCCGGGCGCTCAGGCCTCCGGCGGGAAGTGGGAGAGCAGGTCGAAGTAGATGGACTCCGGTGCAGTGGTGAAGAACGGCATCAGCAGCTCGTTCCACTGCGCGAAGAGCTCCGAACCCCGGAAGCCCTCGGTGGCGGTGGAATGCGAGGCCCAGGCGACGATCAGCAGGTAACTGGTGCGGCTGTCGGTCTGGCGCAGCAGGTCCACGAAGAGGCAGCCATCGGCCTTGACGATGACCTCCTGAGCCGCCTTGAAGGCCTCCTCGAACTTCTCGCTCTGGTCGTCTGCCACGGTGAGCAGCGCGTGTTCAACATTCACTGGAATTCCTCTTGTTCTTCGTTCGGTGCTGACTGGAGTGGTGTGGGTACGGCGTCGCGCCTAAACGCTCTCGCCGCTCGGGACGGGCTCGGCCGTCGCGTCCCGAGCCTCGCTGCCCTCCGCGGCGGAACCAGTGGCCTGATCGCCGCCGCTGGGGCCCTTGCGGAGCATGGTCGCGGTGAGGACGACCATCGCGGCGACCAGGCCGCCGATAGTGAGGCCAACCGCGCCCATGCCGCTGACAAAGGCCGACCTGGCGCCCTCCAGGAGGACGGCGCCCGCGTCACCGGACAGCTGGGAGGCGGCGGTGACCGCACCGGCGAGCGAGTCGTTGGCGGCCGAGGCCACGCTCTCCACGGCGTTGGAGGGAATCGAGCCCTCGACATCGTTGCGGTACACCACCGAGCCGATGCTGCCCAGGCCGGCGACGCCTAGGGCTACACCCAGCTGGGTACTGGTCTCGGAGGTCGAGGCAGCGGACCCGGCCTTCTCCACCGGCGCGGAGCCGACGACGATGTCCGTGGTCAGCGCCGACATCGGGCCGATGCCGAAGTAGACGAGAGAGAAGCAGGTGATGACGTAGCCGACGCCCGAGGAGCCGTCCACCTGAGAGAGCATCAGGCCGCCGGTGACGGTGAACAGCAAGCCGCCACAGATGACGTTGCCGGCGCCCAGCTTCTGCGCCAGGCCCACTGAGGCCATGCCGCTGACGATCACCGATACGGCGGCGGGCAGCAGCCAAAGGCCGGCCCGCATGGGGGACATCCCCTCCACAAGCTGGAGAAACTGGCTGATGGAGAGGGTGATGCCGCCCATCACGGCGGAGCCGATGAGCATGACAGTCAGGGCGGAGGAGAAGGTGCGGTTCCTGAAGGGCGACAGGTCCAGCAGCGGCGAGGCGAGCCGGTTCTGCCGCATCACGAACAAGACGCCGAAGACAACGCCGACCACGAGTGCGCCCAGCGTGAGGGGCTCCGGACCGTCTGCGGCCAGTTCCTTGATGCCGTAGAAGATCGGCATCGTGGTCAGCAGGGACAGCAGGACGCTGCCGAGGTCCACCCGGCCCGCCTCGTCGGAGCGGAACTCAGGCAGCAGGAACGGCCCGGTGAGGAGCAGCACGACCATGACCGGCACGCCGAGCAGGAACACCGAGCCCCACCAGAAGCTGTCCAGCAGCGCGCCACCGGCCAGCGGGCCGATGGCGATGCCGAGCATGAAGGTGCTCATCCAGGCCGCGATCGCCACCGCCCGCTGCGCGGGGTCCTGGAACATGTTGCGGATCAGTCCGAGCGTGGACGGCATCAAAGTGGCGCCGGCGATGCCGAGCAGCGCGCGGGTGCCGATCAACATCTCCGCGCTGGAGGAGTAGGCGGCCGCCACCGAGGCCACGGCAAAGAGAGAGGCTCCGATCAGCAGCAGCAGACGGCGGCCGATGCGGTCACCGAGCGTCCCCATCGTGACCAGGAAGCCCGCGATCATCAGAGCATAGATGTCGATGATCCATAGCTGCTGGGTGCCGCTGGGGTCCAGGTCGGCGCTGATGTGGGGGAGCGCGAGGAAGAGCACACTGGTGTCTAGGGATGTCAGCAATGTCGGCAGGGCCAGCACAGCCAGCCCTAACCATTCCCGGCTTCCAGCCTTCGGTGGGGACCCGGTCGCGGTAGCTTCCATTAGAGAGTCCTTCTGTTTCTGTGATCATGCCCGCGCACAGCGGGGGTACGGACACCTGGACGGACCTGGATGCGCCTCCCGAGGCGAGGCGGGCGCGTGAGGGGAGCCATCATCATGATGGGAGGCGGAGGTGCAGTTCCCTGGTGCGCGCGAAGACACCCTGGTCAGGCGAACTGGTTGACGGCAGATCGCTTCTCTTACTCATCGGGTACATGTTCTTCGACTGCGAGGAACGATGGAAGAAGGAACTTTCGTGTCACAGAGTTACTCTGATGTATCAGTGCAGGTCATCCACTCCGAGCCCTGCGTATTCCGCGATATCTTCGTCAGCGTCACCAACAAATGGAGCGTGCAGATCATCCTGCTCGCGATAGCTCGCGGCCCGATCCGCTTCACCGAGTTGGAGCGCAGCATTCCCGGCATCAGCCGCCGCATGCTGACGGTGACGCTCCGTCAGCTGGAGCGAAACGGCCTCATCGTCCGCACCGTCCATCCCACCGTGCCGCCGAAGGTGGAGTACACCGCGAGTGACGTAGCCCGGGAGCTGGAGAACGCTTTCGAACAGCTCGGGGCATGGGTCGAGCGCCACCGCGAGTTCATCGCCGCCGCGCAGGAGACGTACGACAACGAACGCGTCGAAGTCGCCGCGTCCTGAGACGCTCGTATAACTGCCTGTCTACCAGTCACAATTCGCCCAGGTAAGGGGGGCGGGCGTGATGCGTGCTCGCTGAGCGAGACCGCGACAGGGTTGGCTGGGGCGGGTGACGTTCAAAGGGCGCGACCCTCGATGATCACGTTGATACCACTCAGCATGATCGAGAAGGCCGCGCCCGCATGCCATCCTGCCCGGCCCTGCCCGCCTCCCGTCAACTCGCCGGTAACCATGGCCTGGTGGGCGAGGAAATATGCACACCCCAACGGCAACCGCGGCTTCGTAGGCGGCGAGTGCGGCGTGCGGGTCGCCGAGGGCGGCCTCCATGGCGCCCAGGTGCTGAAAGCTCTTGATCCGTACGTTGGGCGGTCCGGCGGCGGACGCGGCCTCGGCGAAGACATGCCGTGCCTGGCGCCGCCCCGCGGCGGTGTCGCCGTCGCCGTGCCTGGCCAGGTCGCGCAGGGTGACGCCCAGATGCCACAGACGATCGCCACGTTCCCGGTGGCCGGCGGTGTGGCAGCCGCCACGTGCTGTCGCGTGTGCACACTCATGGGTGCGGGCGAGCTGGAGGAGGCGGCGCGTGAGGCGGGCGCGGCGGAACTTTCGGGACTGTTCTTGCGGCGCTGCGCGGAGACGAACCTGTGGCACGCTCCGTGCTGGAGCGTCGGCTGGACACCCTGGACGACCGGATGGCCGCGGCCGGCTTCGGCATCGTGACCAGGCCGGCGAAGGGCTTGCCGACTCTGCCGGGCAACAGCGTCGGCCGCCCGGTGGTGCACCGGTGGACCTGCCCCGCCGCCCACCCCTGCGAGCGGTTGTCGAGCGCGGAGTTGCACCCGCAGGCCCCCGCGTGCGCAATGACTGGCCGGCCCTTCGTCTATGGCCGGGCCCGGCTGTGACCACCTTTCTCTCCGCCCTCGCCAGCAAGGCCGCCGAGAAGTGGCTCGCCCTGCTCGTCCTGCCCGGGGTGGCCTACCTCGCCGGTGTGGCCGCCGCCGTATTGGGACACGCCCACGCCCTGGACCTGGCTGAACTCCAGCCCGCCATCGACCGGTTGGCCGCCCACCCAGGAGCCTCCAACGCCGGTGCGATCCTCCTCGTGGCCGCCGGTGTGCTGGCGGCGGCCACGCTGGCCGGACTGTGCGCCGGAGCGTCGGCCGTCGTCGTGGAGCGCCTGTGGACCAGTCGGGGCGACCGCTGGCCCGCGCGCCTTCTCGTACGGCGCCGCGTCCACCGCTGGCGGCGGGCCGACACGGTGTGTGAGGCGGCCGGGACCCGTGCCGAACTCGCCAGGGCCATCGAACGGCGCGAGGCCATCGCCCTCGTCCGCCCCCGGCGGCCCACCTGGATCGGCGATCGCCTCCACGCGGCCGACCAGAGGGTGTACGACGCCTACGGCCTGGAGCTCGGCGCCGCCTGGCCCCGGCTCTGGCTGACGGTGCCCGATGCGGTCCGGGCCCGAACTCCTCTCCGCTCGCGAGGCCTACGGCGCCGCTGTCGGGCTCGCCGGATGGGCCGTGCTGTACCTGCTGCTTGGCGCCTGGTGGTGGCCGGCGCTGTCCGCCGCCGCGGTCGTCGCGGCCACGGCATGGATCCGGGGCCGTTCGGCGACGGCGGTGTTCGCCGATCTCGTCGAGGCCACCGTCGACCTGCACGCCATCACCCTGGCCCAGGAACTCGGCCTGACTGGCGAACGGCCCACCCTCACCAGGGAGGTCGGCGACGCCATCACCACCACCCTCGCGCTCGGCATGGGCTCGGGCCGCAGGTTTCCGGAAAGGCTCGGCGGACTCTCTCATCATGCATAATTAAATTGGAATTAAAAGGAATTGAGGGAGAGTCAGATTCGGGTTTAGAAAGGGAATTCAAGAATTCCTGTTCGGGGAAGGGAGGCACTTTGAATGGGAGTCAATATCTGGGAATCTGGCCGGTTCCCAGAACGAGGATCCGCCGGCCCAGGTGCGCTTTCAGGAATTCGCGGAGCGAATTCCGTAGGGCGAATTGCGGAGCAATTCGACCGATCGTCACGGAGTGACGATCCATCAACTCCCTTGCTCCGCAAGGGAGACGCGGCATCGGGCCCCGCCCTCCAGATCTACACCTGCAACAACTCCACTGCCCAGCGCTGGACCCTCACCGACCGTACGGACTACGTCTACGAC
>NZ_JBSFDA010000187.1:0-19238 GCF_053593675.1 Streptomyces sp. NPDC002156
TCCGGCGTTTGAGGAGCGGGGGTTCGGGGGCGCAGCCCCCAGGGATGGGACGGGTAGGGGCGGCGGGGGCGAGAGAAATCCCTACTTCAAGCGGTCCCGTACCCGTTCCCTCAGCCACTGCATGCTGAAGCCCCGTGGGTCGATCTTGCCCGGTTGCCATTCGAGGTGGCCGATGACCGACCGTTCCGTCCAGCCGTGGTGGCGGCACAGCGCCGCGGCGACCTTCTCGATGGCGTCGAGCTGGGCCGGAGGCCACGGATCCTCGCCGTCGCCGAGGTTCTCGCACTCGAAGCCGTAGAAGTGCCGATTGCCGTCCGTGTTCGCCTCGTTGTCCGGCGGAAGAAGCTTCTCGGCAATCACCGCGCGCAGCACGTCGTCGTCGCCCAGACCCGCGTGGTTGGCCCTGCCGTAGCCGACGAGATGGACGCAGCCGTCCTTGGTGATGACGCCGTGGCACAGAGGGCCGGGCAACTCGGCATAGCCCTCGCGGCAGAGTTCCACCGTGTGCTCGCTGCCCTTGGTCACCGTGTGATGGATCATCACGCCGTGGACCGGGCCCCAAGGGCCTTTGTGGTTGCGGTTGTGGTGGGTCCAGTCGCCGACCTCGACGACGGTGACGCCTTCCTCCCTGAGCCGGTCCAGGAAGCTGCCCGCGGACATGGGTGGGGCCATGACCGTCTCCTTACGCGCTGCGCGACGGCCACCGGTCGTGACCGCCTCATACCGCAGCTTGTACCGGAATCCCACGGTCAAGGGTGAATTGTTCGGACGGCGTGCGAGCCGATCCGGTCACTGGCGCAGGAACGCGTCCCCGTTCACCGCGATGTGACTCTCCAGGGACTGAAGGGCCCGCTGG
Organism: Streptomyces sp. NPDC002156; assembly: GCF_053593675.1. Classification (NCBI taxonomy): domain Bacteria; kingdom Bacillati; phylum Actinomycetota; class Actinomycetes; order Kitasatosporales; family Streptomycetaceae; genus Streptomyces; species Streptomyces sp. NPDC002156. The sequence goes on from NZ_JBSFDA010000187.1 coordinate 857, forward strand.
GTCGCGTCGGGGGAACCGCTGCCGCGCCGCTCCGCGTAGTACGCCGCGCCCAGTTTCTTGAGCAGGTCGCTGCCGGCCCGCTGGGTCTGCACCTCGTCGAGCTTCTGCTTGCCCTGCGTCAGGCCGCGCTGTGCCTGTTCCTTGGCGCGGTCCAGGAAGCCTGCCATCGGTGTCTCCTTGTTCGTCGTCCGTCAAAGGCTCAAACGGTCGGCCCGATCTTGAAGTTCCCGAAACGGAGGGAAGGAGACGGCGGAAGAGGTCTTTTCCGTTCGCCCGGTCGAACGATTCGGCGAAGAACCCCTTTGTGCCCACTCCGGAGATGATCCATTCCCGCTCATTCGTGTAATAGCACTGGCGCGTTCGGTGGGGAAGGCTGGTGCGCGCAGGCGTCCGATGCGGAACGAACCCGAGAGGGATCAGCGCGTCGGCGCATTTAAGAGTTGACCGGGAGGGCAGTTCCTTATGTCGGTAGGCGAAGAGATTCGCACGGAGCAGGACAAGCCGCAGCAGAGTCTCGGCACATCGGCCGCGCGGAATCTGGCCACCACCACCAAGTCCGTCCCCCAGATGCAGGAGATCAGTTCGCGCTGGCTGCTGCGCATGCTCCCCTGGGTGAATGTGCAGGGTGGTACTTACCGTGTGAACCGGCGGCTCACCTACTCCGTGGGAGACGGCCGTCTGACGTTCGTGAAGACCGGTGACCGAGTGGAAGTGGTCCCCGCCGAACTGTCCGAGTTGCCGGCCCTGCGGTCCTACGAGGACGAGGAAGTGCTCACCGAACTGGCCCGGCGCTGCCAGCAGCGGGAGTTCACGCCCGGTTCGGAGATCGCCTCGTTCGGCAGTACGAACGACGAGGTGTTTCTGCTGGTCCACGGCAAGGTCGAGAAGATCGGCACGGGCCCGTACGGGGACGACGCCGAACTCGGCATGCTGGCCGACGGCGCGTACTTCGGCGACCAGGCACTGCTCGACCCCGACGCCCTCTGGGAGTACACGGCCCGCGCGGTCACCACGGTCACCGTGCTGACCCTCTCCCGGCAGCACTTCGAGCAGGTCACCGAGCGTTCCGACTCGCTGAGCGACCACCTCCAGGCCCTGCGGGCGATCCCGGAGCAGGCCGCCAACAGGTACGGGGAGAAGGAGATCGACCTCGCGGCCGGTCACGTCGGCGAGGCGGACATCCCGCGCACGTTCGTCGACTACGAGGCCAGGCCCCGCGAGTACGAACTGAGCATCGCCCAGACGGTGCTGCGCATCCACTCCCGCGTGGCCGACCTCTACAACCAGCCGATGAACCAGACGGAACAGCAGCTCCGTCTCACGGTCGAGGCCCTGAAGGAGCGCCAGGAGCACGAACTCATCAACAACCGGGAGTTCGGACTGCTCAGCAACTGCGAGTACGACCAGCGGCTCCAGCCGCACGACGGCGTGCCCAGCCCCGACGACCTGGACGAACTGCTCAGCAGGCGGCGCGGGACCAAGTTCCTGCTCGCCCACCCGCGCGCGATCTCCGCGATCGGCCGTGAGCTGAACAAGCGCGGACTCGTCCCCGAGACGATCGACATGAGCGGCAACCGCATCCCCACCTGGCGCGGGGTGCCGATCTACCCGTGCAACAAGATCCCGGTCACCGAGGCCCGTACGACCTCGATCATCGCCATGCGAACCGGCGAGGCCGAGCAGGGGGTCATCGGGCTCCAGCAGGCCGGTATCCCGGACGAGATCGAGCCCAGTCTGTCCGTGCGGTTCATGGGCATCAACGAACAGGCGGTCATCAACTACCTGGTGACGGCCTACTACTCGGCGGCCGTCCTGGTCCCGGACGCCCTCGGAGTACTGGAGAACGTCGAGATCGGCCGCTGGCGATGACCCCGCCCCACGGCCCGGCCGAGACCATCGAGACCCTGGATCCGGAGAGGCGGAGCCCCATCGGCGGTCCGGCGGAGAGGCCTTCGGGGAGTTCACCGGAGTCCGGGGCAGGGGAGCGGCCGGCCGTGGGAGCAAGCCAGGCGAACCAGTCGGGCCTGCCGAGGCCGTCGAGGCAGGCGAAGTCCCCCGTACGGGGGACGGGAGACGGGGGAGGAGCGGGGGTGTCCGGCGGAGCGGAGGGGCAGGATGCCGCCCTCATCCTGGAGCAGGCGCGGGCCGTGGTCGATCCAGCGCTGCGCGGAGCGGTCGATTCGCTGCCCGGGTCCATGCGCCGGGTCGCGCTCTACCACTTCGGGTGGGAGCACGCGGACGGTACCCCGGCGGCGGGCAACGCGGGCAAGGCGATCCGCCCCGCGCTCGTGCTGACCGCCGCCGCGGCACTCGGCGGACGGCGGGAGACAGCCGTACGGGCCGCCGCGGCGGTGGAACTGGTCCACAACTTCACCCTGCTGCACGACGACGTCATGGACCGGGACACCACCCGCAGACACCGGCCCACCGCCTGGACCGTGTTCGGCGACGCCGACGCGATCCTTGCCGGAGACGCCCTGCAGGCACTGGCGCTCGGGCTGCTCGCCGAGGACCCGCACCCGGCGTCCGCCACCGCCGCCGCCCGGCTCGCGTCCTGCGTGGTCGAACTGTGCGAGGGGCAGCACGCGGACACGGCCATGGAGAAACAGGGCCCCGGCGAGGTCACCCTCGCCGAGTGCCTCGCCATGGCCGAGGCCAAGACGGGCGCGCTGCTCGGCTGCGCCTGTGCCCTGGGGGCGCTGTACGCGGGCGGGTCGGCCGCGGACGTCGAGGCGATGGACGCGTTCGGCCGGGAGGCCGGGCTCGCCTTTCAGCTCATCGACGACGTGATCGGGATATGGGGGGACCCGAGCCGCACCGGCAAGCCGGCCGGGGCGGATCTGGTCGCCCGCAAGAAGTCCCTGCCCGTGGTCGCCGCACTGGCCTCCGGCACACGGGCGGCCACCGAACTTGCCGAGCTGTACGGGGTTCCGTACGACGAGAGCCAGGAAGGGGCGCTGGAGCGGACGGTGCTCGCCGTCGAGCGGGCGGGCGGCCGGGACTGGGCGCAGCTCCAGGCGGCCGACCGGATGGCCCGCGCGATACACGAGCTGTCCCGCGCGGTCCCCGACCCGGAGGCGGCGGGCGGTCTGCTGTCCCTGGCCGAGTTCGTCACCCGCCGCACCACCTGAGACACACATCGCACCACCTGAGGCCCCGGAGCAACCCGTGGCGGGGTGTACGGCCCTGACTCCGTACGCCTCGCACCGGCGCTCCGGCCGGCGGGTCCCGCACATCCCCACGGTGTGCGGGCCCCGTCACAACTTCTCCACCCGTTATGCTCAACCGCCATACGAGCAACGGCGGTTGGGACAAAGGGGCGGGTCATGGGCGTGGCGATACGTACGGCGGACGAGAGAGACCGGGAGCTGGTCGTCCGGCTGCTGGACGATGCCTTCCAGAACGATCCGGTGAGCGGCTGGATCTTCCCGGACCCGGCGCACCGCCGCGCGACGCATCCGGTACTGGTGGGCGCCTTCGTCGACATCGTGCTCGCCGAGGGCCGCGTCGACCTCGCCGAGGACGGTTCGGCGTGCGCCCTGTGGCTGCCCATGCCCGCCGACGGCCACGCGGAGGCGAGCGAGGGAGACGTACAAGGGGACGAGGGCGACGACGCGGTCCGGTTGCGCGAGGCCATCGATCCCGGCAACGAGCGCGTCGAACTGCTCGTGCGGCTGACGGAGGAGATCCATCCCTCCGGGAGCGCCCACGAATACCTGTGGATGATCGGCGTCGCACCGGACAGCCAGTGCCAGGGCCTGGGGGCCGCCATCCTCCAGCACGCCCTCGACCGCTGCGACCGCGAGGGAGTGGCCGCCTACCTGGAGGCGAGCAGTGCCCGCAGCGGCAAGCTGTACGAACGGCTCGGCTTCGATCACCTCGGCAGCCCCCTCGACCTCCCGGACGGCCCCCGCATGTGGCCCATGTGGCGCGAGCCCCGGGCCTGACCGAAAGAGAACGGCTTGCGAAAGCTCACCTACTTCGTCGCCTGCTCGATCGACGGCTTCATCGGGGACGAGAGCGGCGACGCCTCCTTCATGTACCCGTTCGTCGACGAGCAGTTCCTGGAGTTCCTGAAGACCGAGTACCCCGAGACGCTCTCCACCCGGGGGCCGCCGCGCCCTCGGCCTGGACGACCTGCCCAACCGCCGCTTCGACACGGTCGTCCAGGGCCGGGCCAGCTACGAGGTCGCCCTGAAGGAGGGCATCACCAGCCCGTACGCCCATCTGCGCGAGTACGTCGCCTCGCGCACCCTGGAGTCACCGGACCCGCACGTCGAGATCATCGCCGCCGATCTGGTCGCCAGGGTCCGGGAGCTCAAGGCGGAGGACGGCGACCGGGGCATCTACCTGTGCGGCGGCTCGCGCCTCGCGGGTGAGCTGCTCGACGAGATCGACGAGCTGGTCGTCAAGACGTACCCGATCGTCCTCGGCACCGGGATGCCGATGTTCGGCTCCGGCTTCGACGTGTCGGAGTTCGCGCTCGACGAGGTGCGCCCGTTCAGGAACGGGGTGCTGGTGCGGACGTACAGCAGGAAGGGCTGAAGCGGCAGAAGAGGCCGAACCGGCGGGGAGCGCCCCGGCGGCTTCCGCAATACCCTGGGGTATGGGCAGCGAACAGTACGACTGTCCCGTCTGCGGGCAGCATGTGGCCACGGTGATCCGGCGGCACAAGACCCTGGGCGCATGGGTACCGAAGTGGGTCGCCGGGCCGTGCCGGAATCCCGAGTGCGAGGCGTACGCCGATCCGGCGGCCGAGACCGAGGCAGGCCCCGTGCGGGTGGCCCGGCCGGGGCGGTCCGAGCCGAAGGAGCGGTCATGAAGTACCTGGTGATGGTGCGCGGCACGCAGGCGGACTACGACGCACAGAACGGCAAGGCGTCCGACGAAGGCCCCACCTGGACCGACGACGACATCCAGGCCATGTACGCGTACATGGGCGCGATCAACGCCGACCTCGCCAAAACGGGCGAGTTCCTCGACGGGAACGGCCTGGCCGAACCCGCGCGGATTCGGCAGGTCACCGCCGGCAAGGACGGCGGCACGGTGATCACCGACGATCCGTACGACGAGAGCGAGCAGCTGATGGCCGGCTACTGGCTCCTGGAGTGCGCGAGCCTGGAGCGGGTCACCGAGATCGCCGCCCGCGTCACCCGCTGCCCGGTCCCGGACGGCGTACCGGAGCACCCCGTGGAGATCCGGCCCGTCCTGGACGATCCCCGGGACCAGTAAAGGGCCCGTAGGTTGGGTTGATGTCAGAACTGCCGTACATACTCCACATCACTGAACGCACCCTGTGGGAGGCGGCCCGCGCGCGGGGCACGTACGAGATGTCGACGCGTGGTCGCACCCTCCAGGAGGAGGGCTTCATCCATTTGTCGACACGCGCCCAGCTCCCGGCCGTGGCCGCCTTCCTGTACGGCTCCTACGACGGCCCGGACGAGCTGGTGGTGCTGGTCGTGGACCCCGCGCGGCTCGACGCACCCCTGCGGTACGAGGCACCGAAGCCGGGCGGCGAGGAGTTTCCGCACGTCTACGGGCCGATCCCGGTGGGTGCCGTGGTGGACGTCGAGATGTGGGAGTGATTCGGCAGTCCGCCCGTTTCGGGGTCGCGGCCGGTCAGGCAGTACGTGCCGCCCGCCGGGTCACGCATGACCGTCCAGTGGGTGCCGTGGGCGACGGCTGTGGCCCCCAGTTCCTCGTGGCGGGCGCGGGTCGCCGCGATGTCGGCGCAGGCCAGGTCCAGGTGGGCGGAGGCGTCGGCCCGGTCGGTGTCGAGGCGCTGGAGGAGGACGCGGACCGGGAGACCGGCCGGGGGCCTGAGGACGTGGAACTCGGGGAGTGAGCCGGGGAGGGAGTCCCAAGTGGTGAGGCGCTCCCAGAAGGCGACCTCCGTGTCGTACGCGGCCGGCGGGACGTCGACGCACACCTGGTCGAGGCGGCTGCCGTCCACCACGGCGGGCCGTACCGACTCCCCGTGCCAGGGCACCGCGCAGAACAGCTGACCGGCGGGCGACCGCAACACGGCCCATCCGGTGTACGCGCCGACGACGGTCGCCCCGAGCGCCGACGCCGATCCGACGAAGGCGTCGACGTCCTCGACCGCGAAGTCGAGGTGGGCGCCGCCGTCCCCGGAGTCCACCCCCTGCACCTTGACGCAGGGGTCGCCCGCGCCCGGCAGCAGGGTCGTGAACTCGCCCTGATCGCCCCGGGATTCGGAGAGCCGGGTGTCCGTGACGGTGGTCCAGAACGCCTGGGCAGGGCCGAGGAGTCCGGCGGGCCGGTCGATGAAGGCGTAGGTCCAGCGGATGCCCATACCAGTGCTCATGGGGTGATCGTAAGGTGGCGGTCGTCCACGTCACCTGCGTTTTTTCCAGGAACAGCCTTTGCCCGGAGTTCGTCGCGAGTATGCCTGCGCTTGCTTCCATCGAACGCATGGACCACATCACGTTCCTGGTGGCGGTCGTCATCGTGACGGCCCTGGCCTTCGACTTCACCAACGGATTCCACGACACGGCGAACGCGATGGCCACGTCCATCGCCACCGGCGCCCTGAAACCGAAGACAGCGGTCCTGATCGCCGGAGTCCTCAACATCGTCGGCGCGTTCCTGTCCACCGAGGTCGCCAAGACGATCTCCGGCGGCATCGTCGACGACACGCTCGTCAGCCCCGGGATGATCTTCGCCGGGCTGGTCGGGGCGATCCTGTGGAATCTGCTGACCTGGCTGGTGGGGCTGCCGTCGAGTTCCTCGCACGCCCTGTTCGGCGGGCTGATCGGCGCGGTGTGGGTGGGCGCGGGCGCCGACGGTGTCCACTTCACCAAGGTCGTCGAGAAGGTACTGATCCCAGCGCTGGCCTCACCGCTGGTGGCCGGAATCGCCGCCCTGATCGCCACGTACCTCGCCTACAAGCTCACCGCCCGCGCCCGCAAGGACTCGGTGACCAAGGGGTTCCGGGCCGGTCAGATCGCCTCCGCCTCCCTCGTCTCCCTCGCGCACGGCACGAACGACGCGCAGAAGACCATGGGCATCATCACCCTGACCCTGATCTCCGCGGGCGCGCTCGGCCACGACGCCGGTCCGCCGGTGTGGGTGATCGCGTCGGCCGGTCTCGCCATCGGCCTCGGCACCTATCTGGGCGGCTGGCGGATCATCCGGACCATGGGCAAGGGGCTGACCGAGATCCAGTCGCCGCAGGGCTTCGCCGCCGAGACGGCGTCCACGGCCGTCATCCTCACCTCCGCCCACCTCGGCTTCGCCCTGTCCACCACTCAGGTCGCCTCGGGCAGCATCCTGGGCGCGGGCCTGGGCAGGCGGCTCGCGGAGGTGCGCTGGGGTGTCGCGGGCCGCATGGTCATGGCGTGGCTGATCACCCTGCCCGCCGCCGCGCTGGTCGGTGGGGTCTCCGCGGGCGCCGTCAGGTACGGGGGCACCTTCGGCACCGTGGTCGTCGCGCTGGTCGCCGTCGCGGTCGCCGGGGGCATCGTGCTGGCCGCCCGCCGCAACCCGGTGCACGCGAACAACGTCAACGACACCCACGAGGTCAGCATCAAGGCGACGGAGCCGACGAGCGTCGGTACGGCCGCGTGAGCGAGGGAGAAGCGAAATGAATCTGGACTGGAGCGCCCTGGGTCAGGTCGCCGCGGTGAGCCTCGGGGTCACCGTCGCCGTGGTCGTCGTCTTCGCCGTCGGGGTCCTCGGACTCGCCCGGGTCGAGGGCGCGCGTGAGAATGACGGTGGTACGCACGCGCTCGGGCTCGCCCAGGCCGGGCTGTGCTTCGTGGCGTGCGCCGCTGTGGTCGCGTACGGCATCTATCTGATCGTGCCGCAGTTCCACTGACCGCAACTGATGGCGATTGACTGCAGCTGATTGCAACCGACCGTCGATGTCGATATCGAGGAGGCCGACAGAATGACACCACTGATGTCCGGGCTGAAGGTCGACTACAGCGACCACGACGAGCCCGTCCTCATCCGGCCGGACGGTACTCCGGTCGAGACCTGGCGGGAGAACTATCCGTACCCCGAGCGCATGGAGCGCAAGGAGTACGAGTGGCACAAGCGGCTCCAGCAGATCGAACTGCTGAAGCTGCAGAGCTGGATCAAGCAGACCGGCCGTCGGCTGGTCGTCGTCTTCGAGGGCCGGGACGCGGCCGGCAAGGGCGGCACGATCAAGCGCTTCACGGAGCACCTGAACCCGCGCGGCGCCCGGGTGGTCGCCCTGGAGAAGCCCACCGAACGCGAACGCGGCCAGTGGTACTTCCAGCGGTACGTCGAACACCTGCCGACCGCCGGCGAGATAGTCCTGTTCGACCGCTCCTGGTACAACCGGGCCGGTGTGGAACGGGTCATGGGCTTCTGTACGGATGACGAGTACCGGCGCTTCACCCGCCAGACCCCGCTGTTCGAACGCATGCTCGTCGACGACGGCGTCGACCTGATCAAGTTCTGGTTCTCGGTCTCCCAGGGTGAACAGCGCACCCGTTTCACGATCCGTCAGGTCGACCCCGTACGGCAGTGGAAGCTGAGCCCCATGGACCTCGCCTCCCTGGACCGCTGGGACGACTACACGGCGGCCAAGGTCGCCATGTTCCGTGAGACGGACACCGAACAGGCGCCCTGGACGGTGGTCAAGAGCAACGACAAGAAGCGGGCGCGGGTCGAGGCGATGCGCAGCGTGCTGGCCCGCTTCGACTACACGGGCAAGGACGAGGAGGTCGTCGGCAGCCCGGACCCGAGCATCGTGGGCGCGGCGGCGAACCTGCTGGAGGCGGGCGAGGACGACGACGGCGTGTGAACCGCCCACGGCGGGGATGCCTCTGACGTGACCGAACCCGCCGCAGCCACCGACCGGACCCGCCTCGCCGAGAGCGCCTACGGCACCGACCGGCACCTGGCCGCCCGCCAGGCGCTCTACCGGTGGCAGACGCCCCGCCACGACCTGCCCGCCATCGCCGCCGGGCAGCTTCGTGACGTACGCGGACACGTGGTCGACGTCGGCTGCGGCAACGGCAGGTTCGTCCGGCGGCTGCGCGAGGAGCGGCCCGGGCAGATCGTGCTGGGCCTGGACATCGCGCCCGGCATCCTCGCCGGCGTCCCCGGCCCGGTCGCCGTGGCGGATGTCACACGACTGCCGCTGGCTTCGGGGAGCGTCGGGGCGGCGCTGGCGATGCACATGCTCTATCACGTGCCCGACATCCCGCAGGCGGTACGGGAGTTGGCCCGGGTTGTCGCCCCCGACGGGCTGGTGATCGCCTCCACCAACGGCGAGCGGGACAAGGCCGAACTCGACGACCTGTGGCAGCGGGCCGCGAGCGACGTGCTCGGTACCGGGCAGGAGCCGGTCCGGTTCTCGATCGGCGCCCGTTTCTCCCTGGAGAACGCCCCGGACTTCCTCGGGGAGCAGTTCGGCCGGGTGGAGACGACCGAACTCCCCAGCACCGTCACCGTCCACGACCCCGAGCCGGTCGTCGCCTACCTGGCGTCCTACCGGGCCTGGGCGGACCAGTACGACGTGCCCTTCGACACGACTGTGGAACGGGCCCGCGCCCTCGTCACCGAACGGATCGCCCGGCAGGGGATGTTCGAGGTCGGCTGCCGGGCGGGGATCCTCGTCTGCCGGCGTTGATAGGGCTCACACGGTCGAGGGCAGCGAAAAGGGCCGGTCTGTATCGACCGGCCCTTTTCGGCGAAAGCCCGCATCAGGCCTTCTTGGTCTCCCAGAAGATCTTGTCGATCTGGGCGATGTAGTCCAGGGCCTTCTGGCCCGTCGCCGGGTCGGTGGACGCCTTGGCGGCCGAGAGGGCCTTCAGGGTGTCGTTGACCAGCTGGTGCAGCTCCGGGTACTTCTCGAAGTGCGGCGGCTTGAAGTAGTCGCTCCACAGGACCGACACGTGGTGCTTGGCGAGCTCTGCGCGCTGCTCCTTGATGACGGTGGCACGCGCCTGGAAGTGCGGGTCGTCGTTGGCGGCAATCTTGTCCTGCACGGCCTTCACCGACTCCGCCTCGATGCGGGCCTGGGCCGGGTCGTAAACACCGCAGGGCAGGTCGCAGTGGGCGCTGACCTTGACCTTGGGGGCAAACAGGCGGGAAAGCATGGAGCGTTCCTTCCTCGTGATCGTCTTCTCAGGTTGGACATTACTCCCTGAGAGAGGGGTTTTCGCGAGTGCCCCCATGGGCTTAGGACAAAAGTAGGGGGTCAGACTGGGACTGGTGGAGGATGGAACCGGGGAGGTGCCGGGATGCCGGAGCTGTCACAGGAGAGCGCGCACGGGAGTGAGCGCGGGAGTGAGCACGGAGGGGCCGCGAAGCTCTTCGGATGGGTCGAGGTGACCGGGCCGTCGATGGTGCCCACGCTGTATCACGGCGATTTTCTCGTGGTGCGCTACGGGGGCCGGGTCAGGGCCGGGGAGATCGTCGTCCTGCGTCATCCGTTCCAGCAGGACCTGCTGGTCGTCAAACGGGCCGTGGAGCGCCGTGAGGGCGGTTGGTGGGTGCTCGGGGACAACTCCTTCGCCGGCGGCGACAGCACCGACTACGGGACCGTGCCGCACGATCTGATCCTGGGCCGGGTCAGGTTCCGCTACCGGCCGCTCAAGCCCGGTCAGCGCTCGCCGCTGGCGCTGCTGCGCTGGGCGCTCTCGGCCGCCAGGCCCGTCTTCTCGGACCGGTCCGCCTCCAGGCGTTTGCGGGCGCGGTAGGCGGCCACGTTGGCCCGGGTCGCGCAGCGGTCGGAGCAGTAGCGGCGGGAGCGGTTCGTCGAGGTGTCGAGGTAGGCGTTGCGGCAGGGCGGCGCCTCGCACAGGCCCAGGCGATCCACGCCGTACTCGGTGAGGTGGAAGGCCAGTCCCATCGCGGCGATCGCCGCGTAGCCCGCGGTCGCGTTCGACGGGTGGTCGGCGAGATGCATGTGCCACAGCGGGCGGCCGTCGTCGTCCCGGAAGTCGTGCCCGGAGATCTGCGGGCTCACCGGGAACTCCAGCAGGAGTGAGTTCAGCAGGTCCACCGAAAGCGTCTCGTCCCCCGTGTCCGCCGCTTCGAAGACGGCGCGCAGCCGGGCTCGTACGGAGCGGAACCGGGTCACGTCGGCGTCGGTGGCGCGGCGGGCGGCCTGCTGGTTGGCGCCGAAGAGGTCGCGCACCGCGTCGGTCGAGGTCAACGTGTCCCTTCCGCGCGCCGGTTCCTCGGTGTTGACGAGACGCACGGCGTAGTCCGAGTAATAGGCCAGTTCCACTTGTAGTCCTTACGGGCGCGTTCTATGGTCGTCGGTGTGGGCGGAAGTAACGGCTGATATTGCTTCCAGGGTATTACGCATGCGTGGCGAGCGGGCGGCTCAAGGAAGGGGCTTCAATGACCACCACTACCGGTACAAACGCCGGAACCGACTGGAATGCCTGGCAGGAGAGCTGGGACCGGCAGCAGGAGTGGTACCTGCCGGACCGCGAGGAACGGTTCAGGGTCATGCTCGACATGGTCGAGGCCCTCGTCGGCCCCGCCCCGCGCGTCCTCGACCTCGCGTGCGGCACGGGAAGTATCACGGCCCGGCTCCTCGACCGGTTCCCCGAGGCCACCAGCACCGGCGTCGACCTCGACCCGGCGCTCCTCGCCATCGCCGAGGGCACCTTCGCGGGCGACGACCGCGTCACCTTCGTCACGGCCGACCTCAAGGACCCGCAGTGGGCAGGCGGGCTGCCGTACGACTCGTACGACGCCGTCCTGACCGCCACCGCCCTGCACTGGCTGCACAGCGACCCCCTCGCGGACCTCTACGGCCGGATCGCGGAGGTCGTCCGCGACGGCGGTCTGTTCATGAACGCGGACCACATGATCGACGACAGCACGCCCCGGATCAACGCGGCGGAGCGCGCACTGCGCCACGCACGTATGGATCAGGCCAAACAGAACGGTGTCGTCGACTGGGCGCAATGGTGGCAGCTCGCCGCCCAGGACCCCGTCCTCGCCGGGCCGACCGCCCGCCGCTTCGAGATCTACGGCGAGCACGCGGAAGGTGACACACCCTCCGCCGAGTGGCACGCGCGCGTGCTGCGCGACAAGGGGTTCGCGGAGGTGCGTCCCGTGTGGTGCTCGCCCTCGGACACCCTGCTGCTCGCCCTCAAGTAACCCCGGCGGCACGTGCGATGGAGGCGGTACGGAGAATCCGTACCGCCTTTTCCGTGCGCGCCGCGTCCTGGGCGGGTCCCCGGCGCACTGGTAGGGGTGAGGCGGTCCTCGACCAGGGGACCGGGAAGGGGGGAAGGATGATGCGGGGCGCGGACGCGACTCTGCACGCCTTCGTGGAGGGCAGACGCACGGCGCTGTTCCGGAGCGCCTATCTGCTCTGCGGCAACCGTGACGAGGCCGAGGATCTCGTCCAGACGACGCTGGTGAAGGTCGTCCTCGGGGCGCGCAGATACGGGCGGCTGGACAACCTCGAGGCCTATGCGCGCCGGACGCTGGTCAACACGTTCATCGCGGGGCGTCGGCGCTTCTGGCGGCGCGAACACGCGTACGGCGAACTGCCGGAGACGCCCGCCGAGCCGGCGGACAACGACACGGGCCTGATGGTGCGCGCGGCGCTGGCGAAGCTCGCGCCCAAGCAGCGGGCGGTGCTGGTGCTGCGCTACTGGGAGGACCTCAGCGTCAACGACACCGCGGACCTGCTCGGCATGCGGGTGAGCACGGTGAAGAGCCACACGGCCAGGGGAATCGCGGCGATGCGGGCCGCGGTGCGGGAGGAGCACGTATGAGCACCGACATCGACGAGGTCGAGACCTGGCTGGAGGGGCGGGAGCTCCTCGGACGGGCCGTGGGCGGGGTCCCCGTGCCCACGGGGGGCAGCACGGAGGCGGTGTTCGCGCGTGCGGCGCGGGTGCGGCGGCGACGGTGGGGCGCAGTGACGGTCGTCGCGGCGGTCGGGGTCGCGGCGGGTGTGATCGCCGGGCCCGGGTGGCTGACGTACGACGAGGGCGGTGGCCGTGCCGCGAACACGGGGACGATCAAGCCCCCCGGCCGGGCCACCGCCCTGGCGGCCGAGTTCGCGAAGCTGCTGCCCGCCGGTGTCGGGGCGATCCGTGAAGTGGACATGGACTACGTTCTGTTCCGGGAGCCGGAGCATGCGGAGGCCGGACCCTTCGGCAAGTACTACGGCTCCTACACGGTCACCAGGGACGGCGGTGTCGGGTACCTCCGGGTCATCAACCGGTTCGGCAAGGCTCCGAGCGCGAGCTGGAAGACTCCTTGTTCGATTCCGGGCAAGGAGGACGGGCAGGAGTGCACCTTCGAGAGGCTGCCGAACGGCAACGTCCTCGAAATCCGGAAGGGCTGGAAGCACGGCAGCGTCTTCATGGACAACCGCCGCACCTGGGGTGAGTACCTCATGGCCACGCTCTACCTGAAGACCGGCGGCACGGTCGAGGTCCACGACACCACCGGCTTCACGGGCAGGTACTCACTGGGGCCGCTGCTCAGGACAGCGCCGCTGACCAAGAGCCAGCTGCGTGAACTGGCGCTCACACCCGAGCTGTTGAAGACGAGGAACAGTTAGGACAACGCGGAAGGGGCGGTACGAGGATCTCGTACCGCCCCTTCCATACGTACCCGTACGTCGCCTCAGAGGACCTTGGACAGGAACGACTGGGTGCGTTCGTGCTGCGGGTTCGTCAGGACGTCGCGCGGGTTGCCGGACTCGACGACCACGCCGCCGTCCATGAACACCAGGCTGTCGCCCACCTCGCGGGCGAAGCCCATCTCGTGGGTGACGACGATCATCGTCATCCCGGACTCGGCCAGGTCGCGCATGACGTCGAGGACGTCACCGACCAGCTCCGGGTCCAGGGCCGAGGTCGGCTCGTCGAACAGCATCAGCTTCGGGTCCATGGCCAGGGCCCGGGCGATGGCGACGCGCTGCTGCTGGCCGCCGGAGAGCTGGGTGGGGTAGCTGCCGGCCTTGTCGGCCAGGCCCACGCGCTCCAGGAGCTGGCCCGCACGATCACGGGCCTGCGCCTTGCTGACGCCCTTGACCTGGACGGGCGCCTCCATGACGTTGTCCAGCGCCGTCATGTGCGGGAACAGGTTGAAGCGCTGGAAGACCATGCCGATGTCCCGACGCTTCAGCGCGACCTCGCTGTCCTTCAGCTCGTACAGCTTGTCGCCCTTCTGGCGGTAGCCGACCAGCTCCCCGTCGACGTACAGGCGCCCCGCGTTGACCTTCTCCAGGTGGTTGATGCACCTGAGGAACGTCGACTTGCCCGACCCCGAGGGGCCGATGAGGCAGAACACCTCGCCGGACTTCACCTCAAGGTCGATGCCCTTGAGGACCTCGACGGGGCCGAAGGACTTGTGCACGCCCTCCGACTTGACCATCGCGACGGCTTCGGAGCCGGTGACCTTTTCCGTGCTCATGGTCAGCGCCTCCAGCTTCCGAGGGACAGCAAGTTCGCCTTGATCTTCTGCAACGGCGTGGCCGGAAGCGAACGGCTGGAACCGCGCGCGTAGTACCGCTCGATGTAGTACTGGCCGACGCTGAGGATCGAGGTCAGGATCAGGTACCAGGCCGCGGCGAGGAAGTACATCTCCACCGGGGCACCGGACGTCTGCCCGATGTCCTGGGCGTAGCGGAACAGTTCGGCGAACTGCACCACCGACACCAGCGAGGTCGTCTTCAGCATGTTGATGACCTCGTTGCCCGTGGGCGGCACGATCACGCGCATCGCCTGCGGGATCACGATCCGGCGCAGGGTCTTGGCGTGGCTCATGCCCAGGGCGTGCGAGGCCTCGGTCTGGCCCTCGTCGACCGACAGGAGGCCGGCGCGGCAGATCTCCGCCATGTAGGCGGCCTCGTTCAGGCCCAGGCCCAGGAGCGCCGTCAGCAGCGGCGTCATGAAGCTGGACCAGTAGTCCTTGTAGATCGGACCGAGGTTGATGTACGTGAAGACCAGGCCCAGGTTGAACCAGACGACCAGCTGGACCAGGACCGGGGTGCCGCGGAAGAACCAGATGTAGAACCAGGCGATGGTCGAGGTCACCGGGTTCTTCGACAGCCGCATGACGGCGAGCAGGATGCCGCCGACGATGCCGATCAGCATCGACAGGACCGTCAGCAGCAGGGTCTTCCAGACACCGGTGAGGATGCGGTCGTCGAAGAAGTAGTCCGGTACGGCGCCCCAGTTGATGTTGCCCTGGGCGAACGCGTAGACGATTGCGACGAAGATCGCGATCGCGATCACGGCCGAGACGTACCGCCCGTAGTGCCGGACCGGGATGGCCTTGATGGCCTCCGGTCCGGCCGGGGGAGTGCCCGCCGGTCCTGTCGTCTTGTCGGTGTCAACAGTCACGGGTGTTGCCTTTCAGTGCCCGTAGCTTCCGTGAGCCCGGGTCACTTGCCGCCGTTGACGGTGGCCGCCGTCACGGCGCCGTCCTCGACGCCCCACTTGGCGACGATCTTGGCGTACTCGCCGTTCTTGATGATCGCGTCGAGCGCGGCCTTCAGGGCGTCCCGCAGCTCCGTGTTGGTCTTGGCGACCGCGATGCCGTACGGGGCTGCCTCGACCTGCTCGCCGACGACCTGGAAGTCATTGCCGCCGCCCGAGGTCTTCACCGCGTACGCCGTGACCGGGAAGTCGGAGGAGCCGGCGTTCGCGCCGCCCGCGCGCACCCGGGTCTGGGCCTGCTGGTCGTTGTCGTACGACTCGATGGTGATCTTCTTGCCACCCGTACACTTCGCCGTCTCGGCCTTGGCGAGGTCCTCGGAGACCGTGCCGCGCTGCACCGCGATCTTCTTGCCGCACAGGTCGGACCAGCTCTTGATGCCCTGGTCGTCGCCCTTCTTGGTGTAGATCGAGACACCGGCGGTGAAGTAGTCGACGAAGTCGACGCCCTCGCCGACCTTCTTGCCGTTCTCGGTGCCCTCCTGGCGGTCCTTGGTGTCGGTCATCGCGGACATGGCGATGTCGTACCGCTTGGAGCGCAGACCCGTGATCAGGGTGTCGAAGGTGCCGTTCTGGAACTCGAACTTCACGCCGAGCTGCTTGCCCATGGCGTCCGCGAGGTCCGGGTCGATACCGACGGTCTTGCCCGAGTCGTCCTTGAACTCGACCGGCGCGTACGCGATGTCCGAGCCGACCGTGATGACGCCCTTGTCCCGGATCGCCTGGGGGAGCTGGTCGGCCAGCGGGGCCGAACTCGTCGAGGCGCTCTCCGAGCCGTTGTCCTTGTCCTTGGTCTGGTCACCGCACCCGGTGAGCAGCAGGGCGCCCGCGACCGCGATCGCACCGACCGCTGCTAGCCGGTTCTGCGCGGCGGTCGTACGAAGGGTGGAGCTTGCGGTCATGGTGGGTTCCTCCGGCGGATGGATGGTGTGCCATTGGGGCCGGTGTCCGCCCAGGTGGGGCGGACGGTCCGGCGGGTCGACTTGTGTGCACGCATCTTTGAGTGTCGCGACCTTGTGTGATTACGGCATCTTGCCATTCGGAGTGAGGCGTTCAGACGACCGGCTATGTCAAAATCGGATAACGGGTCACCCCCGTTGAGCGTCAGGTCGGTGCATCAGAGCCGGACCTTCCCGGACTTTCTACGGGAATCATTCGTTCCGGCCGGAAGATCTTCGGTGTATCTCGCCAGGTGAGCGGCTGTTGCCATCCGCACGTACATCCGTTTGGGCGGCCGCCCGAGGACTCCGTCCGGCCCATTGCCCGACCCGACTCGCTTCTCGATTTGATCGATCATGTCCGGGTATGCAGCCGTGTGGGGTGATAAGCCATGTCACCCACGTGTGACCTTCGACTTATAGGGGTCGTCGTCGGTGTCCTCCGTCCGGTAAGAAGGTTCTTTACACCCCTCATCCGGGGCTCAGGGCGCGTGTGCGGCGCGTCCGTCGCGCTTGTGCCCGTGCGCATCACTCACCGGGGCCTCGCGCGGTGCCCGCCCACCCCTCACCAGGAGTGGTCACCCTCAAACCTTGAAGACTTAAGGGGTACAAAAAGTGGCAGCGGAGATCGTCAATCCTCGCAGCGACATCAACATCGGCACCGGCGGCGATGCCGGTGAGTTCGACCCGGCGTTCGCTCTCCACCGGGGCGGCAAGATGGCCGTGCAGGCCACCGTGCCCATCCGTGACAAGGACGACCTGTCCCTCGCGTACACACCCGGTGTGGCCCGGGTGTGCACCGCCATCGCAGAGCAGCCCGACCTCGTCAACGACTACACCTGGAAGTCGTCCGTCGTCGCGGTCGTGACGGACGGTACGGCGGTCCTTGGACTCGGGGACATCGGTCCCGAGGCGTCCCTTCCGGTGATGGAGGGCAAGGCGATCCTGTTCAAGCAGTTCGGCGGCGTGGACGCGGTCCCGATCGCGCTGGCCTGCACGGGCGTGGACGAGATCGTCGAGACCGTGGTCCGGCTGGCGCCGTCCTTCGGTGGGGTCAACCTGGAGGACATCTCGGCGCCGCGGTGCTTCGAGATCGAGCGGCAGCTCCAGGAGCGGCTGGACATCCCCGTCTTCCACGACGACCAGCACGGCACGGCGGTCGTGACGCTGGCGGCGCTGCGCAACGCGGCGCGGCTCACCGGGCGGGAGCTGGGCGAGCTGCGGGGTGTCATCTCGGGCGCGGGTGCGGCGGGAGTCGCCATCGCGAAGTTCCTGCTGGAGGCGGGCCTCGGGGACGTGGCCGTCGCCGACCGCAAGGGCATCGTCTCGACGGACCGGGACGACCTCACGCCGGTCAAGCGCGAGCTGGCCGAGCTGACGAACCGGGCGGGGCTGAGCGGGTCGCTCGAGTCCGCGCTCGCCGGCGCGGACGTCTTCATCGGGGTCTCCGGGGGTACGGTGCCGGAGGCGGCGGTGGCATCGATGGCGGACGGCGCGTTCGTGTTCGCGATGGCCAACCCCGACCCCGAGGTGCACCCGGATGTGGCGCACAAGTACGCGGCGGTCGTCGCTACCGGGCGGTCGGACTTCCCGAACCAGATCAACAACGTGCTGGCGTTTCCGGGGATCTTCGCGGGGGCGTTGCAGGTGCGGGCGTCTCGGATCACCGAGGGGATGAAGATCGCGGCGGCGGATGCGTTGGCTGCGGTGGTGGGTGAGGATCTTGCCGCCGACTATGTGATCCCGTCGCCGTTCGACGAGCGGGTTGCTCCGGCGGTCACCGCGGCGGTTGCCGCGGCGGCTCGGGCGGAGGGGGTCGCTCGACGCTGAGCGCGAGCGACTTCGGCCGACTTCGGCTTTAGGGGTGGTCCTGTCAGGCTTCGGCTGTGGCGGGGCCATTCTTTTTTCGCCCCCGCCGCCCCTACCACGCGCTCAACGGTCTCCGCGTCATCGCCGTCGACTTCTGGTCGAAGGGCCCGCGCTACCAGAAGCAGATGCTGTGGACCGTCGTCGGCCTGT
>NZ_JBSFDA010000188.1:0-19149 GCF_053593675.1 Streptomyces sp. NPDC002156
GGTTTTTGCCCCCCAAGGCCCGTTCAGGGCCGTAGCGGGGGTCTGGGGGCGGAGCCCCCAGGGATGGGAACGGGTAGGGGCGGCGGGGGCGAGAAAACCCGCTACGGGCACCGCCGGTTTCAGCCACCCAGCGCCACCCGCAACCCCTCCGGATCAGTCGTCGGAGCATCACACGTGAAGTTCCGGCACACATACGCAGTCGGCGCACCCCCAACCAGCGGCCGCCCCGCAAGCAACGGCAACTCGTCACTGTCCGCAACCCCCACAGCGACAACAGCCCCCGGAGCGGTAGCGAGCAGCGCCGTACGGTGCAGAGCAACTGTGGCCGGATCCCCAAGGTCCGGCCCGACGACCGCAACCTCCCGAGGCCCGTCGAGCAACGCCTCGGCAACAGCCAGCCCCCACCCGATGAACCGAGGCACACGCGGCCCAAGCGCCTTCACCACCCCCAACGCCCGCTCGGCAGCGGCCCGATGCGGCTCGGCCCCGGTCTGCGCGGCATACCCGAGCAAGGCCCCCGCAGCAGCACTCCACCCGGAGGGCACCGCGTTGTCGGTCGGATCCTGAGGCCGCCGAATAAGCTGCTCGGCATCACTCGCCGTGTCGTACAAGGAACCTGACTCGGCATCGACGAACCGCACGAGCACATGGTCGAGCAGCAACCCGGCGAACTCCAGCCACACCCCCTCCCCCGTGACGGAGGCCAGCGCGAGGAACCCCTCGGCGACATCGGCGTAGTCCTCCAACACCCCGGCGTTCGCCCCGACTTGACCGTCCTTGCTGGTACGGGCGAGATGCGCCCGGTCGTCCAGATGAACCCGTACGAGAAGATCGGCGGCGGCAAGCGCGGCGTCGACAAGGTCGGGCCGCTCGAAGTACGCGCCGGTCTCGGCGAGCGCGGCGACGGCGAGCCCGTTCCAGGCGGCGACCACCTTGTCGTCCCGCCCGGGAGCGGGCCGCGCGGCACGGGCATCGAGCAACCGCACCCGGATGGACTCGACCTTCTCGGCGTCGAACACCCCCTCGTGCTGCGGAAGTTGAAGAACAGAGGCCCCTTCCTCGAAGGTGCCGTCCGCCGTGACCCCGAAGTAGTGCGAGGCAAGCGCCGCGTCCTCATCGCCGAGCACCTCGGCAAGCTGGGCCGGAGTCCAGACGTAATAAGCACCCTCGACGTGTCGACCAGTCCCGTCATCGCTGTCGGCGTCGAGCGCGGAAGCGAACCCCCCTTCATTGGTACGGAGTTCACGCACCAAGAAGTCGGCGGTCTCAAGAGCCACGCGCCGCGCCAGCTCGGAGCCGGTGGCACGCCAGAGATGGGCGTACACGCGGCACAGCAGCGCGTTGTCGTACAGCATCTTCTCGAAGTGGGGCACGACCCACTCCCGGTCGACGGAGTACCGGGCGAAGCCGCCACCGAGCTGGTCGTAGATCCCGCCCCGGGCCATGCGCTCACAGGTGTCCTGGGCCATCTGCAACGCCCCCTCGGCCCCCGTACGGGCCGCGTGCCGCAGCAGGAACTCCAGCACCATGGACGGCGGGAACTTCGGCGCCCCACCGAATCCGCCGCGCTGGGCGTCGTACTCCCGGGTGAGCCCGAGCAGCGCCCGCGCCTGCTCCTCCTCACCGGGCGCCTCGGTGCCGCCGTACTGGATCTCCCGCTCGGCGAGATCCCGCGTGATCTTCCCGGCGACCTCGGCGACCTCGTCCCGCCGGTCGGTCCAGGCGGCCCGGACCCCCTCCAGCACCTGCCGGAAGGAGGGCATGCCACTGCGGGGCGCGGGCGGGAAGTACGTACCGAAGTAGAAGGGCTCGGCCTCGGGCGTGAGGAACACCGTCATGGGCCAGCCGCCCTGCCCGGTCGCCGCCTGGACGGCCTCCATGTAGACGGCGTCGACGTCCGGCCGCTCCTCACGGTCGACCTTGACGCTGACGAAGTGCTCGTTGAGGTAGTCGGCGGTGGCCTGGTCCTCGAAGGACTCGTGCGCCATCACATGACACCAGTGACAGCTGCTGTACCCGACGCTGAGCAGCACCGGTTTACCACTCCGCCGAGCCTCCTCGAACGCCTCGGCCGACCACGGCCACCAGTCGACGGGGTTGTCGGCGTGCTGGAGGAGATAGGGGGACGTCTCATGGGCCAGTCGGTTCGGCATGACCTCCATCCTGCCCCAGTAGAACGCGCCCGTCTTTCAGGGGCGCGGGGCTGTGACATCTGCGGCTCCGCCGCGGGGCGCGACAAGCCCCCACCGGCCCGCACCCGCCAATCAACAGAAACGCCCCCTCGCCCGAATGCCCCCTACGCAGGACACTTGACCAAGCAGAAGCCGTCACTGCCAGAGGGGGACACACCATGCGGGACAGCCACCGGGCGGAAGCCGAGCGGCTGTTGGTCCGGGCCGTGGAGGAAGAGGTGCGCCGGTCCGGTGGACGTACCGACGGGGGCGTACTGCTCACGCGGGCGCGCGGCGCGCTGGACGCCATGGCGCAGTCGTCCGCGGAGGAGTACGAGGCGTACACGCGGGCGCTCGACGAGGCGAAGGCCGGACAGCTCACGTTCGGGCAGCGATACGCCCGCGAGGGAGCCGGAACTCCCTTGCTGGTGGCGGCTGTTGCCGCCCTGGCCGCAGGCGTCGCCGACCTCGCGCTCGGCACCGGCGCAGGCACCGCCGCCGGCGCCGCGCTCACCGTCGGCGTCGTCGGCGCCGCCGCGACCGTCCTCAAGGTGACCGCCTCCCACCTCCCCGCCGCCCACCATCGCGCCGGTGCCGTGAGCCAGCCCGGCGGTCCCGAGCAGCTGCGGCTGACCTGGCTGACGGCGCTGGAGGTACGCGGTATCCGCCCGTTCCTCGACCAGCAGCGGGTGCTCAGCGCGTCCACCGGCCCGAAGAAGAAGGGGCCGCAGCTGCGCGGTACCGACAAGAGTGCGGCGGCCCGCAGTCGTAGCGTCCTTGAGCAGTCGTTCGCCCAACTCCCGGAGCCGGACGAGCCGTTCGCGGGCCGGCGTCAGGAGCTGGCCCGGATCCGGCAGTGGGTGCACGCGGCCCGGGCGAGTACGGAGACCCGGCCGACCCTGGTCGTCCTGCACGGCGCGTCGGGCAGTGGCCGCAGCGCGCTGGCGATCCACGCGGCACACGATCTGCGGGACCAGTTCCGGGGCGCCTGCGTGGTGGATCTGCGCGGCGACAGCCAGGAGGAGCCGCCGCTGCCCACCCGCGACGCCCTCCTGCATCTGCTGAACCGGCTCGGCGCCTCCCGCGAGCAGTTGCTCTTCCGTGAGCGTTCGTCACCGGACCAGCAGGTCAGAAGGCTGGGCGAGCTGTACCACCAGCATCTCACCAGGGTCCCGGTGACCATCGTCCTGGACGACGCCCAGGACCCCGAGCAGGTCCGCACCCTCATCCCCGAGCGTTCCGACAGCCTCGTCATCGCCACCACCCGACAGCCCCTCGACCTCCCGGCCGACCTGCCCTTCTGGGTCCATCAACTGCCCGTCGAGGCCCTGGATTCGGAGGGCAGCGACGAACTGCTGAGCGCGTCCGCGCAGCAGAAGGCAGGGCCCCCCGACGTCGAATCCGCCACCCGCATACGGGAGTTGTGCGGCGGGCTGCCACTCGCGCTGCGCATCGCCGGTTCCGCGCTCGGCCCGCGCAGCCCGCGCCGGCTGGCCACCGACCTGGGCGCGTACGGCCCCGTGGAGCCGGTCGAGCGGGTGCTGTGGCTGCGCTACACCGACCAGTCGGAGCAGGGCCGACGGTTGCTGCGTCGGCTGGCGCTCGCCGGACGCGCCTCGCTCGGTACCGCCGCGGCCGCGTCCCTCCTCGGCACCGACCAGACGGAGGCGACCCGGCAGCTCGACGCGCTCGCCCGCGCCGGTCTGATCGACCATGTCCGGGGCAGCCGTTACCGACTGCACGACCTGGTGCGCGCCTTCGCGCAGGCCCGTCTCCTGGACGAGGAGCAGCCGGCCGAGCGCACGGCCGCGCAGGAACGTCTCATCGTGAACTACGGCGAGCTGGCCGACTCGGTGCTGCGGCTGGTCGACGGCAACATGTCGACCCGCTCGGACCGCTTCAGCCCGCACGGCTTCACCTCCCTCGACGAGGCCCTGCGCTGGCTGGACGACGAGTCGAGCTTCATCACGGCGACGCTGCGGCACGCGGAGGGCGTCAACCAGGCCGCCGTACTCAATCTCCTCGGCGCCCTGTGCGACTACTGCCTGCTGCGCGGCGACCTCTACCGGCTCGGCGAGATCAGCGAGCTGGCGGAGTCCGTCGACCAGGGTCTGCTGGTCCGCTCGGTGCAGTGGCGTACGGGCATCGCCGCCCGTCAGCTGGGCGAGCTGGACAAGGCGCGTACGACGCTCACCTCGGTCGTCGAGCTGTACATGGAGGCCCATCACGACGCGGGCGCCGCCCGGGCCCTGTGCTCGCTCGGCATCACGCTGCACCACCAGGGCAACCTGGTCGAGGCGGCGGCCAAGCTCCAGGAGGCCCTGGATCTCCAGCAGGCCCCCGAGCTGGCGACCGACCGCGCCTGGACGATGCACGCCCTCGCCGCCGTCCAACGCGACCGCTCCCGCCTCGCCGAGGCCTGGGACCTGCTGACCCGTTCCCTGGTCCTGCACCGCGAGGGCGAGTCGATCCACGGCGAGGCCTGGGCCCACTTCCAGCTCGGCCAACTGGGCCTGCGGATGGGCGACGTACCGCGCGCCGAGACCGAACTGCGCACGGCCCTCGATCTGTACGGCCGTACGCGCGACGCCCGTGGCGAGGCCTGGGCGCTGACCCAGCTGGCCCGGGCCCGGCTGATCGCCGGGGACGCGTCGGCGGCGGTGGACGGGCTGCGGCAGGCGGCCTCGGTCCACCGGGACAACGAGGACGCGCGCGGCGAGGCCTGGTCGGTCTACTACCTGGGCCAGTCCCTGGAGGAGACGGGCAACCTGGATCTGGCCGTCCGCGAGCTGGAACGTTCCCGCACGATGTTCTCCCGCATCCGCGACGTCTACGGTCTCGCCTGCGCCCGCCATCACTCCGCCCGTGTCACCCGGGACCAGCGGGCGGTCCAGACGGGCTCGCTGCGCAACTCGGGCTTCGCCCGGCAGCTCCTGGTGGACGCCCGCGCCGACTTCCAGCGCATCGGGGTGGCCCACGGCGAGGCCTGGACCTGCCTGGAGCTGGCGGTGGTCGACGCGGGCAACGCCCGTACCCAGCAGGCGCTGGCCCTGTGCGACGAGGCGATCGCCCTGTTCACCTCGTACGGCGACCGACGCGGCGAGGACTGGGCCCGCTTCCTGCGCTGCACCCTGCTGCCGTACGCGGCCCCCGGCGGCGTCGAGATCGGCACAGCGGTCGCCCAGGAGGAGCTGTCCCAGCTCATCCGCGCCCGCCACCCGTCCCGCGACGAGAAACTCGACGACTTCGCCGAGGCCTACCAGCTTCTCCTGGAGCGCGGTGTGAGACTCGAATCGGGGTGGCAGGCTTGGCGGTTGGGGATGATCCCGGGGAGGCACGCCCGGGAGATCATGGGCGTCGCGGTGGCCGCGGGGAAGGGCTGATCGAGTGGCGGAGAACACGCTGCGGAGACCCACACCGCCACCTGGGGATCCTGTGCCGTTCGTGGGGCGGGACGCGGAGATCTCGGCGCTGGCCGCGTCCTTGCGGGACGGGGAGAGGCTGATCTCGGGAGTGCTGATACTGCACGGGCCGGCCGGCGTGGGGAAGACGGCACTGGCTGCGGCGGTGACGAAGCGGCTGGGTGTGGGGCGGGTGCACTGGGCCGTCCCCGCCGCTCGCCACGAGACGGTGCTGTTGAGACTGCTCGCCGCACACGGGGCGCCCCGGCGGGAGATCGTCGCGGCGGAGCTGAAAGGAAACGAGGAGTTCCTCGCGGTTCTGAAGTCCCAGTGCGAGAGGTACATCCGAGGGTCCATCGTGGTTATCGACCACCTGGAGTCCGGGTCCGGCGCCCCGGCCCATGACTGGGTGAACCTGCTGGACAACGGGCACAACCTGGTGATCGTGACGTCCCGGTCCGTGCCGCCCCGATGGGAGTCGAGGGCCAGGCTGCACGCCGTACGACCGCTCGGGGCGCCGGACGCGGAACGGCTGATCGAGGCTGTCGTCGCCGAGCGCACGGACGCAACGCCGGTTCACGGCCCACAGGTCGCGCAACTGGCCGAGGCGGCACAGGGGTTGCCCGCTGTCCTGCGGGTGGCGGGGGGTCTGCTGGCCCGCTTCCCCGATGGCGCGTTCCAGGAGATCTCGACGCCGGACGCCCTGGTGTCCCGCGCCCTTCCGGGCGGCTACACAGCTGATTCGCATCGGACCGTACTGAACAAACTCGCCTTCCGCATGATCGACGGCCCGGTCACGTCTCGCACCATCGACGCCCTGCTGCCGCAATCCCCTGTCACGGCACAGCTCGCCCTGCGCGTTCTCGCGGAGTCCGAGCTGGTGCAGAAGACCACCGACGGTGCCTTCGTCCTGCCGTCACAGATCGCCGCCATCGTGCGCAGCCGCACGTCCGAGGTGGACGGCGGCTTTCTCACCCGGGAGACGGCCACCGCTCTGGTACAGGCCGCCGTGGCAGGCACCCACGATGAACTCACCAAGTCGGTCGACGAGTTCATCGAGCTCGCCCACGCTGTTCGACGCGTCACCCCGGAGAGGTCAGAGCTCCTCGAGTCACTCACCTCGCTGCTCACCACGTACGGCGACGCCCACCGGCTGGTGGACATTCACCGGCAGTCCGGCGGGCGATGGCACCTGAGCGAGATCGCCCGCGATCTGGGCCTGCCCCGGGAGTCCCTGGCACTCGCCTCCACCGGCCCGTCCGCCTCGTCCGGGGTCCCGGCCGCGTGGTCCCGGTATTCCCTGGGTGCCCTGAGCGACGCCGCGCGCGAAGTGGACCCCGCGCTGCCGTTGTACGGGACAGAAGACTCCGTGAATGCCGTCCTCGGCGCGGTGCTGTGCGATCAGGGGTATCCGCTGAAAGCTGTCCCGTATCTGCGGGCGGCCCATGACGCTCAGCGCTATGCCGCCTCCCCACGCGACCGAAGCCGGACCCTGCTGCACCATGCCCGCGCGTGTCTGCGGCTCGGCGAGCCCGATGAGGCCGAACACCTGCTGGGCCAGGCCGCGCAGGGGTTTGGCCGCGTCGGCGACGCACGCGGCGAGAACTGGGTGGCCACCGAGAGGATCCGGCTCCTGCTGCTCCGCGGAGAGACGGACGACGCCCTGGACACCGCTCAGCGGGCGCTCACCGCGCACCAGGAAGCGGAGGACATCCGCGGACTCGGCTGGACGTGTCATCATCTGGCGCTCGTCCACGCGAGAACGGGCCATGAGGAGGACGCCCGAGTGGCACTGCAGTCCGCTGCGGACCATTTCCGTGACTGCGCGGACGAGTTGGGCGAAGCCTGGACCCGGCACGGACTCGCCGTACTCTCCCCGAGAGATGCCGGGAGGTGGGCCGAACTCATCGACGTCGCGAACACGTTCCACACGCTCGGCTGCCCGCACGGAGAGGCGTGGTCCCTGTTGGAAGCGGCGCTCCGCGTACCAGGGGCCAAGGCCTTCGTCGACACCGTGAGGCGGGCCGAGGACATCTTCCTCCACACCCTGGGCGACGAGAGCGGCCCGCTGTGGGCGAAGCTCCTCCGCTCCGAACGGGGCGCACCCAACACTCCGGTCCTCGCGCTGGACTACATGCCCGGTCTCCACGTCTGGCCGTACCTCAGAGAGTGCCTCGTGGAGTTCGCCGACTCGGCGCGCGCGGGCCGTCCCGTCATCCCGCTCCGGGCCCGCGACATCATCGCCCTGCCCGACCCCCGCCGGACGGGCGAGGACCGGGTACTGCTGAGCACCCCGCCCGCACCGAGCCGGCCCTTCCCCCACTGCCAGGTCCGCATCACCCTCCTCGACGACTCCCCCACCACCATCCTTCTGCTGCGCGTGACCCCCACCGAAGGCCACCCCTGGTCCGACGCCGGTGACGCGCGGCCCCCTGGCTGACCACCACCGCCGTCCCCCTCACCCCGGCCTCCGTGGAACCCCCGACCTGCCTTCTCCGCCCCTCCGGCCGACAGACGGCCCACGGCGCCGAGTTCAGCTTCACCCCGTACCGTCCCGGCCGTCACGTCATCCGGTTCACCATCGCCCTGGAACGCTCCGGCACGGTCCTCCAGCAGGTGGAGACGGAGTTCGACGTCCTCGACGGCGACCACCCGCAGGGCGCTGTCACCCCCCACGCCGTCTCGCACCGGGGTGACACCGGCCGATGAGCACCGAACTCCGGGTCCGCGTGGTCCAGGACCCCAGTCGGGGTTTCACCGCCCTGCCCGACGAAATCACTCAGGGTCCCGACATCACCGTGTGTCTGGACGTCCTGTCCGGCGACCGCGTCAGGGCCCGGATGCACGGCCCCGCCCTGCCGTCGTTGCTCGGCACCGAGCATCGCGCGGACCTCACCGCCCGTCCCGCGGACGTGCGTGCGGCGGCCACCCGCCTGTGCCGACAGTGGAAGGACCTCCTCGTCGGCTTCACACCCGATGACGACGGCGTGGAGTACCCGTACGCCTCCCTGGTGGACCTGCGCGCCCGCCCGCCGCAGGAGCTGTCCGAGATCGTGGACGAACTGGCCCTGGCAGGACAGCAGTTGCTCTTCGGCACACTTCTCGGTGGCACCGAGCCGCGAGTCCGGCGTTTCCGCGAGTACCTGGCGGAGGCCCTGTCGGCGCGCGAGGGACTGCGCGTCCGTTTCGACTCGGAGCTGTACCTGCCCTGGCCCATGGTGTGCCTACGCCCCGAGGATGTGCCGATGCGGACCACCGGCGCCCCGGATCCGGCCGCCGTCTACCCCCGTTTCCTGGGCCACCGTCACCAGATCGAGCAGACCGGCGGCGCCTACCCCTGGCTGAGCAGCCGCCGGGAGGCCCCGGACGTACCCGTCGTCAGTCTCAACCACGACGAGCGACTTGACCGCAGGGGCCGCACCCGGGCCGCGGAGGTGGCCGCGCTGCTCGCCAAGGACACCCGTTTCGTGGAACGCACGACGCGTTCCGAACTCCGACGAGCCCTTCTGGACGCGGACCTGTGCGAGCACCTGATGTACTTCTGGTGCCACGGCCATTTCGCCCCGAACGGCGCTCATCCCGCCTCTCTGGCCCTGCGGTTGACCGACCCGACGGGGACGGTCGACGCCCACACAGTGCGGGAGTGCCGGCAGCACCTTGAGGACGGCGGCCCCTTCCAGCCGTTCGTGATGCTCAACGCCTGTCACGCCGGACTGCCCGCGGAGGGCGCGGATCCGGCGTTCCTGGGTGGGGCCCTGATCCAGGCGGGCGCGCGGGGCGTCCTCGGGCCGCAGATAGAGATGCCACAGGTCTTCGCCGCCGAGTACGCGCTGGAGTTCCTGACCCGCTTCCTGCGCGGCGGCCGGACAGCGGGCGAGATCGCCCACGCCGTCTCCCGGTACTTCGCCGACGAACTGCACAACCCGCTGGGCCTGGGCTACGCGCTGCACTGCGGCATGGACGCCCGCCTTGATCGAGCCGTCCCGCCGGACCCGGAGCAGGAGATCACCGTATGAACCCGGCCGATGTCCACGTGGTCGACCTCGGCCCCGACGGCCGCCTTCTGGAGGACACCGCACTCGGCCCGCGGCCCGTCCCCTCCGGCCGGCTGCTCGACCACTTCGCCGAGGACCTGTCACCGCCCGCCTGGGCGACCGACCTGCTGGTGTACGTCCACGGCTGGCAGACCCGGCCGGAACCGGCGCTCGCCGCGGTCCGCCGTCTTCTGACGCTGACGGCGGGCCAGTACGACCACCGCCGAGCGCTGTATCCGGCGCTGCGGCCCTGGCGGCCGTGGACCGTCCTGGTCCGCTGGCCCTCCCGCTCGCTGCCCTCCCTCGGCGGCTACCGCCGTATCCGGGACCGGGCACACATCATGAGTACGCGGGGCCACGCGTCCCGCGTCATCGGCCGCCTCCTGGGCTACCTGGACACGCACCGCGCGGATCCGGCCGCACCGCCCGTCCTCGCCAACCGCGACGGGCAGTATCTGCACTTGGTCGGCCACTCCTTCGGCTGCCGCTTCCTGTGCGAGGCCGTCCAGTGGGCGGCGGAGGAGCCGCTCACCCTGGGCTGGAGCACTCCCGAGCCCCCGGGACGGCCCTTCACCGTCGACTCGATGCTCCTGCTCCAGATGGCGGCCCCGCGCGATGCCTTCGCGTCCGGGTTCACCTCGCTGGCCGAGGCCCCCCTGCGCGGCCCGGTGGTCGCCACGTACTCGCAGCACGACCGCGCGACGGGCTTCTGGCATCTGCGCGCCGAGAAGCGGGCCGGCATCGGCTACGCGGGCATCGGCACCGCACCCGCCCCGGTCTCCACGATCCGCATGCTGTCGCCGGACGAGCCGTACCCGCTGGCCGCCCTCGACCACCGCTTCGTCAGCGTCGACGCGAGTGACGTCTTCGTCCACGGGCACGGCCCCGCGGGCGCCCACTCGGACCACCTGCGGCCGGAGTCCGCCCACCTGCTGCTGTCGCTGGCCGACCACTGCCGGTGAGAGGGAGGCACAGCGCGGGCGGGCTCCGCAGGTCGCGTCAGCCCTGCCGGGCCTTGGGGTCGGCAGGGGTCTCCTCGGAGACGCCCTTCGGGTCCGTGGGTTCCTTGAAGTCGATCCTGCCCATCTGCTTGTTCATGGACTTCATCAGGCCCCACACCGCGAGGGCCATCACCGCGAACACGATGAAGCCGAGGACACCGGGGGTCACCTTGTCCTCGTCGACCTCCGCGGCGAACGGGACGAGATGCGTCATTGCCAGGCTTGCGCTTGCGCTCATGTCAGGCATTGTCGCGGATGCCCGCAAAGAGGTCGTCCTCGGGGAGGGAAGTGTCCACGAGCGACTTCGCCAGCTCGTACTCCTCCGTCGGCCAGACCTCCCGCTGGAGCTCCAGCGGCACCCGGAACCAGCCCCCGTCGGGGTCGATCTGGGTGGCGTGCGCGAGCAGTGCCTTGTCGCGGATCTCGTAGAACTCCCCGCACGGAACATGCGTGGTCAGCGTGCGCTCGGTGCGCTCGAACTCCGACCACCGCTTCAGCCAGTCCCCGTACGGCGACTCCATCCCGCGCTCCAGGAGCGCGTTGTGCAGCGCCTCGGTGCGCGGCCGGTTGAAGCCCTGGTTGTAGTACAGCTTCTGCGGCTGGTACGCCGGGCCGTACTCCGACTCCGGGTAGGTCTCGGTGTCCGCCGCGCCCTCGAAGGCCACCATCGAGATCTTGTGGGTCATGATGTGGTCGGGGTGCGGGTACCCGCCGTTCTCGTCGTACGTCGTGATCACCTGCGGGCGGAACGAGCGGATCTGCTTGACCAGCTCCCCGGCCGCCTTGTCCACGTCCTCCAGGGCGAAGCAGCCCTCGGGGAGAGGGGGCAGCGGGTCGCCCTCCGGCAGGCCGGAGTCGACGAAGCCGAGCCACTCCTGCTTGATGCCGAGGATCTCGCGGGCCTCGTCCATCTCCTTCTTGCGTACCTCGTGGATGTGCTCCTCGATGTACTTGTCGCCCTGCAGCTTCGGGTTGAGGATGGAGCCGCGCTCCCCGCCCGTGCAGGTCACGACGAGCACGTCCACCCCCTCGGACACGTACTTCGCCATGGTGGCCGCACCCTTGCTCGACTCGTCGTCGGGGTGCGCGTGCACGGCCATCAGTCGCAGCTGGTCAGTCAAGACTCAATCCTCGTAAGTCGGCGCCCGGTGTGAGCGGGTGCAGTGAGCGGCTTCTATAGTGACCGAACCTGGCGGCCAATAATTCCGGGGCCCGGCTTTCCAGGGGCCTCGCGGAGGGGACGATCATGAGTACGGCGACCACGCGACCGCCCGAGGGACGGTACGGCCGCTCCACGGACGAGCGCGCCGATCACAGGCTCAGGGTCGCCGCCGCGGTACTCGGAACCGTCCTGCTCGTCGTGCTCGGCTGGTTCGGCTACCACTATGTCGTCGGCAACAAGATCAGCGCAGAGATCATCACCTTCAAGACGTACAGCACGTCGGTGAAGGTTCACCTGGAGGTCCGCAAGGACTCCGGCGCGAACGGCTACTGCACGGTCCGCTCCCAGGCCGAGAACGGCGCCGAGGTCGGCCGCGCCGACTTCCGCTTCGACGGCGACGCCACCCGGATCGACCAGGTCGTCACCCTCCGTACCACGTCCCAGGGCACCACGGCCGAGCTGCTCGGCTGTCACGCCGACTGAGGACGCCCCCAGGACTTGGACCAGGGCTTGGACCAGGGCCGTCATCGGGGTCGCTCTCATCACATAAGCGCTGACCTGCGTCGATGTTTTTCTGATGGCTTATGTCCTCCCCCTGCCGCCGCTGAATTGTTAGGCTCGTGGTTTCGCCCATCCGAGAAGGAACATTCTTCTGGGTAGGGCGATGCTTTGTATTCCCAGTACCTACGAGGAGCACCTGTGACCCAGACCAGCGAGAACGTCACCTGGCTGACCCAGGAGGCGTACAACAAGCTCAAGGACGAGCTTGAGCACCTTACTGGTCCTGCGCGCACGGAGATCGCCGCCAAGATCGCCGCTGCGCGTGAGGAGGGCGACCTGCGCGAGAACGGCGGGTACCACGCGGCCAAGGAGGAGCAGGGCAAGCAGGAGCTCCGTGTGCGCCAGCTGACCCAGCTCCTGGAGAACGCGAAGGTCGGCGAGGCTCCGGCGGCGAACGGCGCGGTCGCGCCCGGCATGGTCGTGACCATCGCCTTCGACGGCGACGAGGACGACACGCTGACCTTCCTGCTCGCCTCCCGCGAGTACGCCAGCGCCGACATCGAGACCTACTCCCCGCAGTCCCCGCTGGGCCGCGGAGTGAGCGACAAGAAGGTCGGCTCGGACGCCCAGTACGAGCTGCCGAACGGCAAGCTCGCCTCCGTGAAGATCCTGAAGGCCGTGCCCTACCAGAGCTGAGCCTCCACACCTTCACCGTCCCCCGCATCAGCCCCTGCGAGCCCCCGGCGCCCTCCCGACGCCGGGGGCTTCGTCATGCCCGGGACGCCGTCACACCGCGGCCGAGCGGTACTTGCGGACCGCCAGAGTCCTGAATATGAGGACGATCAGGACCGAGTAGATGACCGAGGCCCACACCGGGTGCTGCATGGGCCAGGCGTCCGACGGCGAGACGCCGGGGTTGCCGAACAGGACGCGGCAGGCCTGCACGGTGGCGCTGAACGGGTTCCAGTCGGCGACGTGCTGCAGCCAGGGGGTCATCCGGCTGGAGTCCACAAACGCGTTCGACACGAAGGTGACCGGGAAGAGCCAGATCAGTCCGCCGGACGTCGCCGCCTCGGGGGTACGCACGGACAGGCCGATCAGGGCACCGATCCAGGTGAACGCGTATCCCGCCAGGAGCAGCAGCCCGAAGGCGCCGAGCACCTCACCGAGGCTGGTGTGCGTGCGCCAGCCGACCAGCAGCGCGACCACAGCCAGCACGAGCAGGGTGAGCGCTGTCTGGACGAGGTCGGCGAGCGTCCGTCCGGTCAGTACCGCGCCGCGTGCCATGGGCAGGGAGCGGAAACGGTCGATGAGGCCCTTGTGCATGTCGTCGGCGATGCCCGCGCCGGCACCCGCCGTGGCGAAGGTGACGGTCTGCGCGAAGATGCCGGCCATCAGGAACTCGCGGTAGGTGCTGGAGTCCGTCGAACCACCGATGTTCATGGAGCCGCCGAAGACATAGACGAACAACACCACGAACATGATCGGCTGAATCAGCCCGAATATGATCATTTCTGGAATTCGGGACATGCGGATCAGGTTCCGTTTCGCGACGACCAGTGAGTCGCGGACCAGCTGATTGACGGGGTTCGTGGCTGCCGCTACGGGCACCGCGTCGGTGACGGCACTCACTTGACGGTCTCCTTTCCGCTCTGCTTCCCGCCCTGTTTCCCTGTTCGCTTGCCGTTCTCCTCGTCCTTCACCTCGGCCACGTGGCCCGTCAGGGAGAGGAAGACGTCGTCGAGGGTGGGGCGGCGCAGGCCGATGTCGTCGATCTCGATGCCGCGGGTGTCCAGTTCCCGGATGACCTCGGCGAGGAGCTTCGCGCCACCGCTGACGGGCACGGTGAGTTTGCGCATGTGCTCCTCGACGGCGACCTCGCCCTGGCCCTTGCCGAAGGTGTTGAGCACCTCTGACGCGGTCGCTATGTGTTCGCGCTCGTGCACGACGACCTCGACGCGCTCGCCGCCGGTGCGGGCCTTGAGCTGGTCGGAGGTGCCGCGGGCGATGACCTTGCCGTGGTCGACCACCGCGATGTCGTGCGCGAGATGGTCGGCCTCCTCCAGATACTGGGTGGTCAGCAGCAGTGTCGTCCCGCCGGAGACCAACTGCTTGATGACCTCCCACAGTTGCTGGCGGTTGCGCGGGTCGAGTCCGGTCGTCGGCTCGTCCATGAACATCACCGGCGGTGAGACGACCAGGGCCGCCGCGAGGTCGAGCCGGCGCCGCATGCCTCCGGAGTAGGTCTTCGCGGGGCGGTCGGCGGCGTCCGTGAGATGGAACTGCTCCAGCAGTTCGACCGCGCGGGCCTTCGCCGCCTTCGCCCTCATCTGGTACAGCTGACCGACCATCTGGAGGTTCTCGCGGCCGGTCAGATACTCGTCGACCGCCGCGAACTGGCCGGAGAGGCCGATCGAGCGGCGGACGGCGTCGGGGTGCTTCAGGACGTCGATGCCCGCGACGACCGCCGAGCCGCGGTCGGGCCGCAGCAGGGTCGTCAGACAGCGGACCATGGTGGTCTTGCCCGCTCCGTTCGGCCCGAGCAGACCGAGGACCGTGCCCTCCGGGACGTCCAGATCGACGCCGTCCAGAGCCCTTACGTCACCGAAGGTCTTCACCAGGCCTTCGGCATAGATGGCGCCTGGCATATCAGGTCTCCACGTCGTTGGGGATTACCGCAAAAGCCTAAATTTTTCTCCTTTGCTCCGCCCAGCGGGCAAGAGGAGAATCCGAGTGCGAATGTGCTGGCGTGACACACACCATAACGCGATGTATCGCGTCTCTCAATGCATTTTTTCCAGAGCCACCCGTCCGGGTGAGACTGTGGCTCTGACCTCAGTCGATGACGGTGTAACCGGCCTCGCGCAGCGCCAGTCCGACCTCGGCGCAGTGCTCCGGACCCTTCGTCTCCAGGTGCAGTTCGACCTCCGCCTCCGTGAGCCCCAGCCGCGGATCGGTCCGGACATGGCTCACGTCGAGGACATTAGCGTCGACCACTGACAACACCCCGAGAAGCGTCGCGAGGGCGCCCGGCCGGTCCGTCAGCCGCAGCCGAACCGCCAGGTAGCGGCCCTGCGCCGCCATGCCGTGGCGCAGGATGCGCTCCAGCAGCACCGGGTCGACGTTGCCGCCGGACAGCACCGCGACGACCGGTCCCTCGAAGGCCCCCGGCTCGCTCAGCAGCGCCGCGACCGGGCTCGCCCCCGCCGGTTCCACGACGAGCTTGGCGCGCTCCAGGCAGAGCAGCAGCGCGGCCGACAGTTCGTCCTCGCTGACCGTGCGGACCTCGTCCACCAGCTCGCCGATGATCCCGAACGGCACCTCGCCGGGCCGCCCGACCTTGATCCCGTCGGCCATCGTGACCGGGTTCGCGACCGACACCGGCCGCCCGGCCGCCAGCGAGGGCGGATACGCGGCGGCGCCCGCCGCCTGCACGCCCACGATCCGTACGTCGGGCCGCACCGACTTCACGGCGACCGCGATCCCGGCGGCCAGACCGCCGCCGCCGACCCCGACCACGATCGTGCGCACCTCGGGACACTGCTCCAGGATCTCCAGGCCCACCGTGCCCTGCCCCGCGATGATGTCGGCGTGGTCGAAGGGGTGGATGAACACCGCGCCCGTCCGCTCCGCGTACTCCTGGGCGGCGGCCAGCGTCTCGTCGACGACCTGTCCGTGCAGCCTCACCTCGGCGCCGTACTCACGGGTGGCGCTGATCTTCGGCAGCGGGGCGCCGTGCGGCATGAACACCGTGGCACGCACCCCGAGCAGCGCCGATGCCAGCGCGACCCCCTGCGCGTGGTTGCCGGCACTGGCCGCGACGACACCGGCGGCCCGCTCCTCGGGCAGCAGTCCGGCGATACGGACGTACGCGCCCCGCAGTTTGAAGGATCCGGTCCGCTGGAGGTTCTCGCACTTGAGGTGCACCGGCGCGCCCACCAGCTGGGTCAGATGCCTGCTGCCCTCCATCGCGGTCATCCGCGCCACGCCCACGAGCATCTTCTGGGCACCGCGTACGTCGTCGAGAGTGACAGGCCTGAGGGAGTGCAAGGAGTCAGCCGTGCTGTAGCTCATGACTCAAGTCTCGCAGTTCACAGGCGCGGACTCGCGGTGTGACCAAGCTCCGAGACCGGTTTCCGCAGCGTCGGTACGGCCCGCCTTCCGGCCGCGTACCCTGTCCCCCAACCCAGCACCCCCTTTCATGAAGTGAGCCCCCGGCCATGCCCACAACACCTGAAATGTCGATGGACATGACGACCGTCGGTGACACCGGTCTCCTCGACACGTTGCAGCACGAGGTCGCGGTGTTCGCGCGCCGTGCCGAACAGACCCGGCTCGGGGGAGTCGGGCAGGTGCGCAACTCGATGGACCGCGCCGCGTATCTGCTGCTCAACCGCCTCGACAAGGAAGGCCCGATGGGCGTCAAGGCGCTCGCCGCGAGCATGGGCATCGACTCGTCGACGGTCACCCGGCAGGTGGCGCCGCTCGTCGACACGGGCCTCGTCAAGCGCACCTCGCACCCCGAGGACGGGCGCGCGGTGGTCCTGCAGCTGTCCCCGCGCGGGCTGTCGCGGCTGGAGGAAGTACGGTCGTCGAGGCGTCAGTTGATGGCGGAGCTGACGCAGGAGTGGTCGCCGCAGGAGCGCGAGGCGTTCTGCACGCTCCTCACGCGCTTCAACACCGCGCTTTCGGCCCGTCAGGCCGCCCAGGGCATCCCGGTGGGGGAACCGGAGTCCGCCTCCTGACCACCGCATGCTTCCCGGCTCTTGACCGGCGGGCGGCATCTGGCCTCAGATGAGACCGGGTCCTTGTCGTACGGCGGGAGGCGCGGTGCGAGAACGGCAGGTGTCCCAGGGTGCCGGTCGGGCCAGGGACTTCGAGGCGTTCGTCGCGGGAGCGGCGGGCCGGCTGCTGCACGCCGCCACGCTGCTCACGGCGGAGGCGCCGCACGACAACCCGCGCGCGCGGCGCCTGCTGACGTACGCCCTGGCCCACACGTACGCGTGCTGGGACCGGATGCGCGGCGAGGACCCGTACGACAGGGCCCGCCAGCATCTGGCCGTGCGCTTCGCGCGCGGGGCGTGGCACCAGTACGGCGGTCTCGGCCGGGCCCGCCCGCATCCCGGCAGCGCGCTGGCCGTACTGACTCCCCAGCAGCGGCTGATCATGGTCCTGCGGCTGTACGAGGGGGTCGGCGAGGAGCAGACGGCGGCGCTGCTCGGTCTGCCCACGGAGCGGGTGCACGCGATCTGCGACCGCGCGACGGCGACGCTGCTGCACCCGCCGCGGAGCCCGGCGCCGGCAGTGACCGGGCGGAAGGTGGTGCCGTCGTGAGCCGCCGGGACCAGGAGGCCGCCGCGCGGCGGCTCATGGAGGGCACGCCGCCCCCGGTGCCGCCCGACCTGTACGTGGAGGTCGTACGGCGCGGCAGCCGCATGCTGCGGCGCAGGCGGGCGGCACGGCGGCTGATGTGGCTGCTGCTGGTCGTCGCGGTGGTCGTCTTCGCCGTGTGGGCGGCGACGGTCCAGCCCTGGGTGGAGCCGCCGTCGGAGACGACTCCACCTCTGACAGGCTGGTGAGGCGCGCTGGCGCGTGGGGCTAGCCCAGTGCCTGCTGGAGGTCCTCCAGGAGGTCGTCGACGTTCTCGATGCCCACGGAGAGGCGTACGAGGTCGCCCGGGACTTCCAGGGCCGATCCGGCGACGGACGCGTGCGTCATGCGTCCCGGGTGCTCGATCAGGGACTCCACGCCGCCGAGGGACTCGCCGAGGGTGAACACCTGGGCGCGGTTGCAGACCTCGACGGCCGCCTCCTCGCCGCCCTGGACCTGGAACGACACCATGCCGCCGAACGACCGCATCTGCTTGGCGGCGACCTCGTGACCGGGGTGCTCCGGGAGCCCCGGGTACAGAACACGCGTCACGCGCGCGTGCCGGGTGAGCATGTCGGCGACCTTGGTGGCGTTCTCGCTGTGCCGGTCCATCCGGACGGAGAGCGTCTTGGCGCCGCGCAGCACCAGCCAGGAGTCGAAGGGCCCGGCGACCGCGCCCATGGCGTTCTGGTGGTACGCGAGTTCCTCACCGAGTTCGGCGTCCGCGGTGATCAGCGCGCCGCCGACGACGTCCGAGTGGCCGCCCATGTACTTGGTCAGCGAGTGCACGACGACGTCCGCGCCGAGCGCCAGCGGCTGCTGGAGGTAGGGCGTGGCGAAGGTGTTGTCGACGACGAGCCGGGCGCCGGCCTCGCGGGCGATCTGGGCGACGGCGGCGATGTCGGTGATGCCGAGGAGCGGGTTGGAGGGCGTCTCCACCCAGACGACCTTGGTCTTCGGGGTGAGCGCGGCCCGTACGGCGGCGGGGTCGCTGGTGTCGGCGACCGACCACTCCACGCCCCAGCGGGCGACGACCTTCGCGAAGAGCCGGAACGTGCCGCCGTACGCGTCGTTGGGGATGACCACGTGGTCGCCGGGGCTGAGCAGCGTACGCAACAGGCAGTCCTCGGCCGCCAGTCCGGACGCGAACGCGAGACCACGGCGACCGCCCTCCAGGGCCGCGAGGTTCTCTTCGAGGGCGGTACGGGTCGGATTGGCGCTGCGGCTGTACTCGTAACCGCCGCGCAGCCCGCCGACGCCGTCCTGCTTGTAGGTCGAGACCTGGTAGATCGGCGGGACGACCGCGCCGGTGAGGGGATCCGCGGTGTTGCCCGCGTGGATCGCGAGGGTCTCGAAGTGCTGACTGATGTGCCTGTCGCTCATGTGGACCGAGCGTAGCCCGCCCGCGGGATTGATGACGGCCACTGGGGGCGGGGTGGTCGAGGCGGGGTTGTTTCGCCCCCGCCGCCCCTACCCGTTCCCATCCTCGGGGGCTCCGCCCCCGAACCC
>NZ_JBSFDA010000189.1:0-19141 GCF_053593675.1 Streptomyces sp. NPDC002156
CTGTGAGGGCCCGACCGGCACACGCCGGTCGGGCCCTCACTGCGTGCAGTGCAGTGGGTCGGTGGTCAGTGGTCGTCGGTGGTCAGCGGTCGGAGTAGCTGAAGTCGCCCACAGTCCAGGCGCTGACGTCCTCGATCGCGATGCGGTACATCCCGCCTGTCTCCGGGATCCCCACCGGGCCCTGCAGGATCCGGGCGACGTGGAAGTGCAGATGAGTGGGTGGCCCGTCCTTCTTGGCGGGGGCGCCCTCGGCGAGCGCGTCGAAGACGGCGGAGAACTCGCTCAGGTGGGCGGAATCGGTCAGCACCTCCGACACCCTCTGCCGCCACACGGCTTCGGGAGCCAGTCGACCGGTGATGACAGCACCACCGGTGACCACGGTCAGGGACATCTGATTGCTTCGCCCGGACTCCACGAGGGCGGCGATGTCAACGATCAGCTCGTCAGGCTTCGGCATGGGACCGGATTCTATGCACCGGCCTGTCCGGCCAGCCTGCCCGCAGACGGGCCGAGGTGATTACCTCATTCTCAAGCCCATCAAAATCTGTGCTTGCCGGAGTAGACATTGGGAACTCGGATGGTTACTGTTTCTCTCGTAGCCGAGATCGAGCGAGGCCCGGCAGACACGAACTGCCGGGCAGCAGTGCACGCATGACGGTGCGGTGGTGGAGTTTCGAAGCCTGGTGGTTGCACGACGGCGACGGGACTGGCGACCGGACCGGGTGGCCCGCAGTGATCAGGGGCCGCCGTGAGCAGGACCGCGGTTGACGCGGTGGCAGTACCAGCAGTTCGCAGTACCAGCAGTACGTACGCAGTTTCCGTTCGGCAAGTGATTGCTTCAGAGGGAAGAACGGAGGAGTCGAGCGCCATCAGGATCGCCCGGGCCGAAGAACTGAACCCGGGTACCGCAGGACATCGTTAGGCAGGTGGTCTCCGGTCATACATCCGCGATCCCCGCACCCCGTCGGTTTGCCCGGCGGCTGTGCGGAAACATAGGGCCGGTGCAGCAGTAGGGCCGGCGGATGGTGTTTGGTAGTTCCTTCGGGGCCTTGGTGCCATACGGCACCAAGGCCCCTCGACGCGTTCCACAGAGAGGTGAGATGACAGCAGACGAGTCGCTGGGCCGTCTCGACGACGACGACTACCCCGCCTACACGATGGGCCGGGCCGCCGAGATGCTCGGCACCACTCCCGGTTTCCTCCGGTCCCTCGGCGAAGCAAGGCTGATCACGCCACTGCGCTCCGAGGGCGGACACCGCCGCTACTCGCGCTATCAACTGCGTATCGCGGCCCGTGCGCGTGAACTCGTCGACCGCGGCACCCCGATCGAGGCGGCATGCCGGATCATCATCCTCGAAGACCAGCTTGAGGAAGCCCAGCGCATCAACGCCGAGTACCGCCGCGCCGACGAATCGTCCCATCCTCCGGCTGAGTCCTGAAGCGGGCGTGCCCGCCGGGAGCGATCACCGGAGGCTCAGCCCGGCCAGGTGCCCGTCAAGCTCCGGACGGCCGTGGCGCCGCCGCGGTCGACGGCTGCCTTGACGCCGGCGAAGATCGCGCCCTGCAGGACGGCCGCCGGCAGGACCTCGCGCCGGCAACAGTGCTCGCCGGTGGAGTCGGGGGGAGTCGGGGGCATGCTCCTCGTGCGCGAGTCGTGCGCGAGCCGGTGTCCGGTCTTCTTGAAGACCGCGTAGGCCAGGACGCCGCCGTCGAGGGTGCCCATGGCCATGCCGACCGGCTTGCACGCGGTCGTGGGGCTTTCAGCGGTGCTTCCTCGACCGCCGGATGAGCAGCAGTGCCACGACCGCGCCGGCGGCGATCAGCTGGGCGCGGTTGGCTCGGGCCGCCCGCATCCCCTGGTCCGCCTTCTCGCGTACCGGTTCCGGGGCCTTGTCCCGGGCCAGTTCGGCGACGTGCGCGGCCTTGTCGCGGACCTGTTCGGTGGCTGCTGCCGCCTTCTCGCGGACGTGTTCGGTCGCCGTGGCCGCCTTGGCGCGTACCGGCTCGGGGGTCCTGTCCTGCACTGCGTGGGCCGCCTGTGCGGCCTTGTCCCGGAGTTGGGTCGTGACCTGGGTGGTCTTCTCGGTGGCCTGTTGCCTGACGGTCGCCGACTTCTCCTGGGCCCGGGTCTTCTCCTCGGGTGCCTCGGCCATGTCGTCGAGGGTCTCGGGGGTCGCCTCCACCCGTATGCGCAGTTCCTCCGGGGAAGGCGTCGCCGTCCCGTCGTCCGGCTGGGACTTGTCCTCGGTCATCGCTGTGCCCTCTCGTTGGTCGCGGCCGCATCGACCCTGACGCTGTCCACGGTCCGTTCGGGCGCCGCATCAGCGCGGTGACGGTCGTCAGGACACCCGTGCGTTCAGCGGATCTGGTGTGCGAGTACCCCCGTATCCCCGCCTCACCCCGCCGCGTTGGCGGGTCAGTTCCGCGTCGCACTCCAGGCCCAGCAGGATCGCCAGATTGGTGATCCAGAGCCAGATCAGGAAGATGATCACGCCGGCGAAGGTGCCGTAAGTCCTGTTGTACGAGGCGAAGTTCGCCAGGTACACCGCGAAGCCGGCGGAGGCGGCCATCCAGATC
Organism: Streptomyces sp. NPDC002156; assembly: GCF_053593675.1. Taxonomy (NCBI): domain Bacteria; kingdom Bacillati; phylum Actinomycetota; class Actinomycetes; order Kitasatosporales; family Streptomycetaceae; genus Streptomyces; species Streptomyces sp. NPDC002156. The sequence goes on from NZ_JBSFDA010000189.1 coordinate 2,578, forward strand.
GCCAGTGCCAGGAAGCTGCCCGGTGTGATCCAGCGGAAGCCGCGGCCCTTCGGGTGCGGGGCCGCCCAGTACAGGATCGCGATCATGACCGTGACCACCACCGCGAGCCCCGGCCACTTCGCGATCGACCACACCGCGAGCGCCGTGTCGCCGAACCCCAGTGCGGTGCCGACCTGTTGGGCCAGGTCGCCGGTGAACACGACGGTCACCGCGCTGACCACGGCCAGGACCATCAGGGCCAGCGTCACGCCGACCCGGACCGGGAGTACCTTCCACACGGGACGGCCCTTCGGGACGTCGTAGATCGTGTCGGCGCTCCTGATGAAGGCGGCGACATAGCCCGAGGCCGACCACACCGCGACGAACAGGCTCAAGGCCGCCATGACCGAGCCGATTCCCGTGGTGCCCTCCATCTGCGACACCACGTCGTGCAGGACCTCCCGGGCCGAACCCGGGGCCAGGCTCTGGATGTTGTCCAGCACCCGCCGCGACGCCGACCGGCCCATGAGCCCGAGCACGGAGATCAGCAGCATCAGCGCAGGGAACAGCGCCAGGATGCCGTAGTAGGTCAACGCCGCGGCCCGGTCGGCCAGTTCGTCCTTGCCGAACTCCCTCGCGGTGCCTTTCAGCACCGCCCACCAGGAGGGCGTGGGCGGCGGGGTTGCGACTGTGTCCGGCCCGGCCTCGGGCGTCCCGTCATGGCGTCCGTGCTGCTTCAGCATCCGTGGCATTCCTTACGGATATCCGGCTGAGCGGCACTCATACCCGTACGCGGGCGGCTGTCAGCCCACGTTCAGCCCACGCTCAACTCGGCGACCCCGCCCAACTCGCCCAGCGGCAGCGTGTGTTGGGTCTGCAGGACCTTCGCGCGGAGGTAGCGGACGTTCGCTGGAGTGGTGAACACGCCTGTGGGGACGCGGTCTTGGACGTCCATGCCCAGGGTGCGGAGCTGGTTCGCCTTGTCGGGGTTGTTGGAGAGGAGGTCCAGTGACGTGATGTCCAGGGCCTGGAGCATCTGGGCCGCCGCCGTGTAGTCGCGGGCGTCCTCGGGGAGGCCCAGCGCGGCGTTCGCGGCGTAGGTGTCGAGGCCCTCGTCCTGGAGGGCGTACGCGTCGAGCTTGTTGTAGAGGCCGATGCCCCGGCCCTCCTGGCGGAGGTAGAGCAGCACGCCGCCGTGCTCGGCTATGCGCTCGACCGCCTCGCGCAGCTGCGGGCCGCAGTCGCAGCGGGCCGAGCCGAAGACGTCGCCCGTGAGGCACTCGGAGTGCAGCCGGACCAGCGGGGTGGTGCCGGGCGCCGGTTCGCCGAGGACCATCGCCACGTGCTCCAGGCCGTCGGCCAGGCCGTGGAAGGTGACCAGTTCGGTGTCGACGCTGTAGCCGTCGTGGAAGCGCAGCGGCACCCGGACGCGGGAGCGCTGGGTGGCGGCGGGGAAGTCGGGCATGCGGGTCTCCGGGGCGGGTGCGGGGTGCTCACATCTGCTTCAGTTTTGAAGCAGATCCTCACTAGAACGGTGACCCTACCTCATGTTTCAAAGTTAAAGCAATGAGTTTCCGGAGCGGCTCACTCGCCCGAGCCGCACGACGGAGACGACCGGCGAAGCCAGGGGGCCGACTCCGCCCCGTCCCCCTGGAGCGCCCGCTCGACGCCCGCGCAGATCTCCTCCAGCTGGCCCACCTGCTCGGGAGTCAGATGGTCGAAGAGGGACACGCGGACCGTGGCGACATGCCCCGGCGCGGTGCGTTCCAGCACCGCCATGCCCTCGTCGGTCAGCGCGGCGACGGTGCCCCGCTTGTCCCACTTGCAGGCCTCACGCCGTACATGCCCGTCCTTCTCCAGCCGTGCCACCGCATACGTCAGCCGGCTGCGCGTGATCTTCAGCTTCTCGGCGAGATCGGTCATCCGCAGCCGCCGCTCGGGCACCTCGGAGAGGTAGGCCAGGATCGTGTAATAGAGGTGCGGCATCCCGGCGTCCTGCTGGAGCTGCCGGTCGAGCGCGTCCTCCAGAAGCAGGGAGGCCCCGACGTACGCGCGCCACGCGCGCTGCTCCTCGGGGGTGAGCCAGCGGGTCGTCATGCGACCAGTGTAGGTTTGTTTAAACTTTGAACCAACAGGTACTGGAAGACGTACGCGAAGAACCGCTCGAAGAACCGCTCGAAGCACTACTCGAAGAAAGTGCGCCCCATGCCCCTCCCCTACGTCCTGTTGTCCGCCGCCGTCTCCCTCGACGGCCACCTGGACGACACCGGCCCCGATCGGCTGCTGCTCTCCAGCCCCGCCGACTTCGACCGGGTCGACGAGGTACGGGCGTCCAGCGACGCGATCCTCATCGGCGCCGGCACCATCCGCGCCGACAACCCCCGCCTGCTGGTCAACTCGCCCGAGCGGCGGGCCGCACGGGTGGCGGCCGGGAAGCCGGAGTATCCGCTCAAGGTGACCGTCAGCGGCTCGGGGGAGCTGGACCCGGCCGCCAACTTCTGGCACACGGGCGGCGGGAAGGTCGTCTATACGACGGACAAGGGTGCCGAGCGGGCCGGGCGCGCGGGTCTCCCCGCCAGTGTGGACGTCGTCCCCCTGGGCCCGGGACCCCTCGACTGGCGGGCCCTGCTCGAACACCTGTACGACGTTCGCGGTGTGCGGCGTCTCATGGTCGAGGGCGGCGGCACCGTCCACACCCAGCTCCTCCAGCAGGGCCTCGCCGACGAACTCCAGCTCGTCCTCGCGCCCCTCTTCGTCGGCGACCCCGACGCCCCCCGCCTCTTCGGCCCCGGCGCCTACCAGGGCGGCCGGCTCCGGCTCGTGGAGACGCGGCGGATCGAGGACGTCGTGCTCATGCGGTACGAGCCCACCGCGCCCGGCGCCGGCCCGCTCCCCGCCGCCGCCGACCGGCACTGGCTGGCACTGGCGTGCGAACTGGCCGAGCTGTGTCCGCCCTCGCGCACGGCGTTCAGCGTCGGCGCGGTGATCGTGGCCGCCGACGGTACGGAGCTGGCGCGCGGGCACTCCCGGGAGGGCGGCGACCAGGTCGTGCACGCCGAGGAGGCGGCCCTCGCCAAGCTCGACCCGGCCGACCCCCGGCTCCCGACGGCCACCGTCTACAGCAGCCTCGAACCCTGCGCCCGCCGTGCCTCCCGCCCCGCGCCCTGCGCCCGGCTGATCCTCGACGCCGGCGTCCGCCGGGTGGTGACCGCCTGGCGTGAGCCCGACACCTTCGTGGTTGCGGCCGACGGAAACGGCCTGCTCGCGGGGGAGGGTGTCGAGGTCGTCGTCCTCCCCGAGTACGAGGAGCGGGCCAAGGCCCCCAACGCCCACCTGCCCGACTGACGATCAAGCGTGGTGATCAACGTGGTGATGAGGGTCCCGCAGATGGCGTATAGTTGTGTTCAGCGGCGCGGGGTGGAGCAGCTCGGTAGCTCGCTGGGCTCATAACCCAGAGGTCGCAGGTTCAAATCCTGTCCCCGCTACTGAAGGCCCAGGGCCGGAAACCAAGAAATTGGTTTCCGGCCCTGAGTCGTTTCCGGGGCCGTCCTCTTTCTTCGTCCGCCCCACTCTTCTTCTTAGCCCGGTCGGTCCACCCCGCTCGCTCTCCTCGGCCGCTCCCGAAAACCTGGACCGACGGGACGGGTGATCGGCGGGAAGCGGGAGACGAGACGAGTGGCGCGGTCGGGAGAGCCGGGATCGCCGGACGAGGCGGTGGTGGTCTCCCGGGTGCGGACCCTCGTCCGCGTCCTGCCCGCGATCCTGATCGTCGCCGGGATCATCTACGACGTCGCCACCCCGCGCGCCTTCACCGCGGTCCCCTTCTTCACGGCCGCCCCCCTCATCGCGGCCCCGCTCTCCTCGCTGCGCACCACGACGGTCACCGGCGCCGCCGCGCTCCTCGCCGAGTTCCTGGTCCACCTCCGCTTCGGGTTCTCCCTGGACGCCGACACGATCACCGAGACGATCACCGTGGCCACGGTCGCCGTCCTGGCCGTCGTCATCAACCGGGTCGTACGCAGGGGCGACCGCCGCCTCGCCACGGCCCACGAGATCGCCGAGGCCGCGCAACGCGCCGTACTGCCCGAACCGGACGCGCGCATCGGCGGTTTCGAGATCGCCGCCCGGTACGAGGCCGCCCAGGAGGGTGCCTTCATCGGCGGCGACCTGTACGCCGTGCAGGACACCCCGTACGGCCTGCGGCTCGTCCTCGGGGACGTGCGGGGCAAGGGGATGGGGGCCGTGGCGGCCGTCGCCGTCGTCATCGGGGCGTTCCGGGAGGCCGCCGAGCAGGAGGCGACCCTGGAGGCGGTCGCCCAGCGGCTGGAGCGGGCCCTCGCCCGTGAGGGTGCCCGGCGGGGCGGTCTGGAGGCCAGTGAGGGCTTCGCCACCGCCGTACTCGCCGAACTCCCGCACGGCGACGGGACCGTACGCGTCGTCAACCGCGGTCACCCCCCGCCCCTGCTCCTCGACACCGACGGCACCCTGCGCGTCCTCACCCCGGCCGAACCCGCGCTGCCGCTCGGCATGGGCGACCTCGGCGGCGGGCCCGACCGCGCCGAGACGACGCCCTTTCCCGGCGGCGCGATCCTGCTCCTGCACACCGACGGGCTGTCCGAGGCCCGTGACGGGCACGGCGTCTTCTTCGACCCGGCCGACCGGCTCGCGGGCCGGGTCTTCCACGCTCCGGCCACCCTCCTCGCCGCGCTCGCCGACGAGGTGCGCCGGCACTCGGGCGGCGGTACGACGGACGACATGGCGCTGCTCGCCGTACGCCGTCCCATCAGCTCTTGAGGTGCTCAAGTTCGCGAGTTCTCATCAGTTGTCACCAAGGGTGAGTGAACGGTCCCGCTCCGCATAACATCTGACACACAGTCAAAACTCAGCAGTCACTTAGGACACGGTCAACTCGCCCGATTTTCACCGGTGGTGACCCGGAACGTCCTCGGGAAAAGCGTTAACGATCAACGGGAACGGCTTGGAATACGGGGCCCTGGTCTATTAACGTTCGATAACGCAGCGCGGTCGTCCCAGCCGTCACAAGAGTCGGCTCCGTGCGCACGCGCCGAATCCCGCGAGGGAACCGGGGAACCACCAACTTGGGGTGAATCGCTCGTCCACCGCCGTGGCGACACGGCAGGTATACGCGCGTAGGAGACCTTCCTGCTCCGAACCCGTCAGCTAACCCGGTAGGCGAGAAGGAAGGAAAGGAGCACGCCCACGTGGCGTCAAACTCGGCCGCCCCAGAGGCCCCGTTCGTACCGAGTCAGCGCAGCAGCGAGACCGAGGACGGGAAGATCCCGACCTTCGGCTTCGGCAGCCGTCGCACCGACGAGGGCCCCTGGGAGGAGTGGAATCCCAGCGCGGACACCACTCGTCCGGTTCGCGGCCGGCACCGCGTCGGCAAGCAGCGCGGCGGCGGAGGACTCGCCCGCAGCTCCACCGTTCTCGGCGTCGGCGTCATAGCCGCTGTCGGCGGGGCCGGTATGGCCACCGCGCAGACCGGCAAGCCGCCGGTTTCCATCTCCATGCCCGACCTGCCCTCCGTCGGCTCGCCCTTCGCGGGCGACGACGACGCGGACGCCGAGCCCCAGGGCTCCCCCAACGCGCTCAGCAGCGTCGGGGTCACCTCCGAGGAGACCGAGCAGGGCACCAGCGACGCGGGTGAGGCCCTGCGCGCCCGCATCATCCTCCAGGCCGAGCAGCAGAAGGACCAGGCCGAGGCCAAGGTCCAGCAGGCCGCCCAGGACGCCGCCGCGAAGAAGGCCGCCGCCGAGGCCGCCCAGGTGAAGCGCGAGGCCGCCGCGAAGGCCGCCGCCGCGAAGAAGAAGGCCGCCGAGGAAGCCGCAGCCAAGCTGGAGGCCGCGCGGCTCGCCGAGCTGGCCAAGCAGTACACGCTGCCCACCTCCTCGTACACGATCACCTCGACCTTCGGTCAGTCCGGTGCGCTGTGGTCCTCCGGCTACCACACGGGCCTCGACTTCGCTGCTCCCACCGGTACCCCGCTCAAGGCGGTCCACACCGGCACGATCACCGAGGCTGGCTGGAGCGGCTCGTACGGCTACCGCACGATCCTCACCCTCGAGGACGGCACCGAGATCTGGTACGCCCATCAGTCCTCGATCAACGTCAGCGTCGGCCAGAAGGTCAACACGGGTGACGTGATCGGCCGCGTCGGCGCCACCGGCAACGTCACCGGGGCACACCTCCACATGGAGGTCCACACCAGCAGCTCGGACACCGCGGGGATCGACCCGATGGCGTGGCTGCGGAGCATGGGCCTCAACCCGTAAGCCGTACGTTGCTAGATTCCGACTGACTCTGGCTGATTCCGACTGATTCCGGCGTTCACGCGATGTTCGTGAACTGCCGGAATCAGTGCGTCCGGGGCGGGCGTTGACGTTGAGCATGACTGCTACGGCTCTTCGCAAGCTCGGATCATCGGACCTAGAGGTCTTCCCGCTCGCCCTCGGCGGCAACGTCTTCGGCTGGACCGCCGACGAGAAGGCGTCCTTCGAGGTGCTCGACGCCTACGCCGCCGCAGGCGGCAACTTCCTCGACACCGCCGACTCCTACTCGGCCTGGATCGACGGCAACCAGGGCGGCGAGTCCGAGACCATCATCGGCAAGTGGCTGAAGTCGCGCGGCAACCGCGCCGACATCGTCGTCGCGACGAAGGTCAGCCAGCACCCGGATTACGCCGGCCTGTCGGGCGCCAACATCAAGGCCGCCGCCGACGCCTCGCTCCGCCGTCTCGACACCGACCACATCGACCTCTACTTCACGCACTTCGACCGGCCCGAGGTGCCTGTCGAGGAGATCATCGGAGCCCTCGACGAACTCGTGACCGCGGGCAAGGTGCGGCACATCGCCGTCTCCAACATCTCGCCGGAGCGGCTCCAGGACTCCCTGGACTTCTCCGACCGCGAGGGCCTGGCCAAGTACGTGGCCATCCAGCCCCACTACAACCTGGTCTCCCGCGACACGTACGAGGGCGCGCGACAGGACATCGCCTCCCGTACGGGCCTCGCCGCCGTCCCGTACTTCGCGCTGGCCTCCGGCTTCCTCACGGGCAAGTACCGGCCCGGTGCGACGGTCGACGGCGCGCGTGCGGCGGCCGGCGCCGGCAAGCACGGGGAGACGGAACGCGGCCGCAGGATCCTGGCCGCCCTGGACGAGGTCGCCGAGGCCCGCGGGGTGGCCGTCGCCACGGTCGCCCTGGCCTGGCTCACCGCCCAGCCGACGGTCACGGCCCCGATCGCCTCGGCCCGCACGGTGGAGCAACTCCCGCCACTGGTCGCGCTGGCGGAACTGGAACTGACGGAGCCGGAGGTTGCGCGCCTCACGGCGGCTTCGGCTCCGGTTTCGGCTTGAGCGGCGTGTGACGGCTGACGCGTGGCGGCTGACGGCTGGCGGCTGACGCGTGACGCCCGACGGTTGGGGTCTGTCGTATGGGGCGCGGCGGCTTGGGGGCCCTCGTCTGCGGGTGGGGGCGCGGGGCTGGCTGAGTGGCGGGGGTGGGCGTCGGGGTGGTTCCGGCCTGTGGTGGGGCGGGTCTTGACGGTGGGGGCCCGTCCCGTGGGTCGCGTCGGCCTGGGGGTGCGGCGTACCCGGCTGTTGTGTGCGGCTGGGTGCGGCGTGGGGGGGCGTCGGGTGGTTCCGGCCTGTGGTGGGGCGGGTCTTGATGGCGGGGGCCCGCCGCGGGGATCGCGCCGGCCTGGGGGTGCGGCGTACCCGGCGGCTGTGTGCGGCTGGCTGCGCGGTGGGGGAGGGTGTCGGGGTGGCTTCGGCCTGTGGCGGGGCGGGGCCCGTCGTGTGGGGTGGGGCGGCTTGGGGTGCTGTGTATTCGGCGGCTGTGTGCGGCTGAGGGCACGGTAGGGGAGAGCTTCGGGGTGCGCGCTCTGCGGCGGAGCGTGGTCTGTCGCTCGGATCGCGTCGGCCCCCCGTCCGTCGGTCGGGGGTGTGGTGCCTGCGGCCGGCCGCACGGTGGGGACGGTGTCGGTGTCGCCCCGCCCCGTGGCCCGGGTGTGATCCGGGCGGCAGGGTCTAGGAGCGGTACGGGTTGTACGTCGCCGGGTACGGGGTCGTCGGTCCGTACCCCTGCTGGCCGTACGGCTGATGCGTGTACGGCTGCTGGGCGTACGGCTGTTGCCCGTACGTCGGCCAGATGACCGGCGGGGCCACCAGGACCGGAGCCGGGGCGATCGTGCGGGCCGCGTGGTCCAGAGCCGGGCGGGCCACCGCCCTGCGCTCCCACAGTGCGCCCAGCAGCTCCTGCTCCCGGACGACGAAGTCGGCGCGCGCCCGGCCGAGGCGCCCCCGGTGGCGCAGGAACGCCAGCGAGGTGGCGTACGCCTCGTACTGCGCCACCGCACGCGCCGCGGGCCGCCCCAGGTGCCGGCGGGCGTACTCCCGGGCGAGGCGGCGGGCGCGCATCGAGCCGAGGGCGTACGGCTCGGCCGGGGCCAGCCAGCCGGCCTGCGCGTACGCCGGCAACTCGGCGCGCACGGTGCGCAGCTCGCGCTGCCGGGTCCAGATGACCAGCCAGGTCAGCAGCCCGAACGCGGGCACCATGAACGCGGCGTACACCGCGAAGAACCCGTACTGCCCGAAGGACGACGAGCCGTTCCAGAGGGCGTGCATGCTCATCGCGAGCAGCAGTCCCGACAGCGGCAGCAGCACCCGGCGGACGTGCTGGCGCTCGCCCGACAGCGCGGAGATCCCGAAGCCGATGCCGGTGAGGACCGTGAACAGGGGGTGCGCGAACGGCGACATGACGATGCGCACGAAGAAGGTCGCCGCGGTGACCGAGGCGATACCGCTGTCCCCGGTCAGCTGGTCGGTGCCGAAGGCGGTGCCGAGATAGAGGATGTTCTCGGTGAAGGCGAAGCCGGTCGCGGTCACCCCGGCGATGACGACCCCGTCGACGATGCCCGTGAAGTCGCGCCGCCGGAAGAGAAAGATGAGCAGTACGGCGGCTGCCTTGGCCGACTCCTCGACGATGGGCGCTATGACGGTCGCGCCGAGGGTGTCCGCGCTGGACGGGTCGGCGGTGGCGGTCGCTATCCATCTCGTCGCGAAGCTGTTGGCGACGATCGCTATCAGGGCCGCCGCGCAGGCGCCCCAGGCGAACGAGAAGACCAGGTTCCGCCAGGGCCCCGGCTCGACCCGGTCCAGCCAACGGAACGCGGCCACGAGCAACGGCACGGGGAACACGGCGAGCCCGAGCCCGACCAGGAACCCCTCGGTGCCGGTCTGTTCGCGCACGAGGGCGAGGATGACGAGCCCGGAGAGCGCGAGCAGGCTGGTGAGGGCGCCGTAACGCACCCACGGCCGCTGCCACCAGTGAGCGTGCCGCAACGCCCCGCCGACCGGACCGTCGGTGGGGCCGCTGGGATGCGTCGGGTAAGGGGGAAAGGTGGCCACGGCATCGACCCTAACGGCGGCTGCCCTATGAGCGCTGTTCGCTAGTGCTCTACGAGTGCTCTACGACTGCTGTACGCGACGGAAGAGCAGGTCGTTCACGACATGTCCCTTCTCCAGTCCCTGGCCCTCGAAACGGGTCAGCGGCCGGAACTCCGGCCGGGGCGCGTAACCGCCCCCGGGCCGGGTGTTCTCGAACTCCGGGTGCGCGTCGAGCACTTCGAGCATCTGTTCGGCGTACGGCTCCCAGTCGGTGGCGCAGTGCACAAGCGCGCCGGCGCGCAGCCGACCAGCGACAAGATCGAGGAACTCGGCCTGAATCAGCCGCCGCTTGTGGTGGCGCTTCTTGGGCCAGGGGTCGGGGAAGTAGACGCGCAGGCCGTCGAGGGAGTCGGGGGCGAGCATCTCGCGGAGCAGGATGATGGCGTCCCCGTTGGCGACGCGGATGTTGGTCAGGCCCTGCTGGTCGGCGAGGTTGAGCAGGTTGCCCTGGCCCGGGGTGTGCACGTCGACGGCGAGGATGTTGGTGCCGGGGTCGGCGGCGGCCATCTGTGCGGTGGCCTCGCCCATCCCGAATCCGATCTCGAGTACGACGGGCAGGTCGTTCCCGAACAGCTCGCCGAGCTGGAGGGCGTGGCCGTCGATGTCGAGGCCCCACTTGGGCCACAGCCGCCGCAGGGCGTCACCCTGCCCGGCGGTGACCCGGCTGCGCCGGGGCTGAAAGCTTCTGATCCGCCGCTCGAAATGCGACCCGGCGGGATCGGCCTGCGGCCCGCCGGGAAACCTGGGGGTGCCCTTGGGGCGAGAAGAGTCAGACACAGTGGCCCCAATTTACTCGCCCCCGCCGCCCCTACCCATTCCCATCCCCTGGGGGCTGCGCCCCCAGACCCCCGCTAGACCCCCGCTGTCGGCCTGAACGGCCTCGTCCTCAAACGCCGGACGGGCTGACTGCATCTCCCCGGGGGATAACCCCCGGACCCCCAGCCGAAAGCAGGTTGGCCGGGGTGACCGGCACGGATAGCTGAGAGGCAAGCCCGCACACCCTCCAGCCTGTCCGGCGTTTGAGGACGAGCGCGTTCAGCGCGATACGGGGGTTCAGGGGCGGAGCCCCCGGGGATGGGACGGGTAAGGGCGGCGGGGGCGAAGAAAAGTCCCGTCTCACCCGCCCAGCACAGCCAACGCCCGCCGAGCCACCTCCCGCCCGATCGGCAGCGAAGCGGTCGCCGCAGGTGACGGCGCGTTCAGCACATGCACCGCCCGAGCACCCTCCCGAATCAGAAAGTCATCCACCAGCGTCCCGTCCCGCAGCACCGCCTGCGCCCGCACCCCCGCCGCCGCAGGCACCAGATCCCCTTCCGACACCACCGGCAACAACCTCCGCACCGCCCGCGCGAACGCCCTCTTCGACACCGACCGCCGCAGCTCCCCACCCCCGTACCGCCAGTGCCGCGCAGCGATCCGCCACGTCCCGGGCCACGCCACCGTCGCCCCCAGCTCCTGCACCCGCACGGTCCCCCACCCGTACCCCTCCCGCGCCAGCGCCGGCACGGCATTGGGCCCGATGTGGACACCCCCGTCGATCCCCCGCGTCAGATGCACCCCGAGGAACGGGAACGCCGGATCCGGCACCGGATACACCAGCCCCCGCACCAGCTCGGGCCGCGCCAGCGTGAAGTACTCGCCCCGGAACGGCACGATCCGCATCCCGGGATCGTCACCGGTCAGCCGCGCCACCTCGTCGCAGTACAGCCCGGCGCAGTTGACCAGCACCCGCCCCCGCACGACCTCGCCGCCCCCGGGCCCCGCCGTCCGCACGGCCACCCCGAGGTCCGCCCGCCGGTCGACGCGGACGACCCGGGCGCCGTACCGGATCTCCGCCCCCGAGGACTCGGCCAGCTGCCGGGCGACCGCCACGTAGTCGCAGATCCCCGTCGTCCCCACGTGTATGCCGGCGAGGCCGCGCACCTCCGGCTCGTACTCCCCGATCTGGGCAGGCCCCAGCTCCCGTACCGGAATGCCGTTCTCCCGGCCGCGCTGGACGAGGGCGTGCAGCCGGGGCAGTTCGTCCCGCTCCGTCGCGACGATCAGCTTGCCGGTGACGGCGTGCGGGATGCCGTACTCCGCGCAGAACTTGACCATCTCGGCGGCGCCCCGCACCGCGTACCGCGCCTTGAGCGACCCCGGCCGGTAGTAGATCCCGCTGTGGATGACACCGCTGTTGCGCCCCGTCTGGTGCCTGGCCGGCCCCGACTCCTTCTCCAGCACCGTCACCCGCGTACCCGGCGCGGCACGCGTGATCGCATACGCCGTCGACAGCCCGACGATCCCCCCACCGACCACGAGCACATCACAGTCGTACGCCACCACCGGCACCACCTCCACCCTCGATAGTGCACTGCGCCACTGACAGTCACTTCAAACACAGGGCGAGTGCACCCACCTCAGGGGCGCGAGGAACTGCGCGACAAGCCACGTACAACCCGCAGCCCCAAGATCACCGAAACCAGGCAGACGGGAAGGAATCTCTTGCATCTACTGCATCTACTGCATCTACGCCGGAGTCATCAGCAACGGCCGAGCCCGCTCCCGCAGCTCCACCACCCGGGGTTCATCCCCATACGGCTCCAACCGATGCAGAAGATCCTTCACGTACTCGGTGGTGCGCGCCGAGGAAATGCGCCCCGCAACCTCCACCGCCCGCACCCCCTGCTCGCACGCCGCATCGAGATTGCCCGACTCGAGCTCGGCGACCGCCGAGACGACGAGCCGCAACCCGTGCGAGCGCACGAACTCCTCCGTCGGTTTCGACAGCGCCTGCTCCGTGAAACGGCGGACCTGACGCGGTGCCTTCAGGTCGCGGTAGCACTCGGCGGCGTCGGCGGCGAAGCGGTCGTACGAGTAGAAGCCGAGCCAGGACGGGTCGTTGTCGCCGTCGCGGGCCCGCTCCAGCCAGCCCTCCGCGGAGCGCAGCGCCGCGCCGGCCGCGTGGGCGTCACTCGCGCGCGCGTGGGCCCGTGCCTCGACCAGCCGGAAGAAACTCATCGTGCGGGCCGTCGCGAGGCCCCTGTTGCGCTCCAGGGCGGCCTGGGCGAGGTCGACGCCCTCGTCGCCGAAGCCCCGGTAGGTCGCCTGGAGAGACATGGAGGCCAGGACATAGCCCCCAAGGGGTACGTCCGCCGCGGCCCGCGCCAGCCGCAGCGCCTGGATGTAGTACCGCTGCGCGGCCTCCTGTTGACCCGTGTCGAAGGCCATCCACCCGGCGAGGCGGGTGAGTTCGGCGGAGGCCCCGAACAGGGCGCGTCCCACCTCGTCCGAGTACGAGCCCAGCAGCAGAGGCGCCGCCTCCACCCGCAGGCACTCGGGCACCATGGACGAACGCCAGTCGCCGCCCCCGTACTTGGAGTCCCAGCGCCGGGCGTCCTCCGCGGCCTCCCGCAGTTTCTGCACATCGCTGTGGCCGACTTTGAGCGGTGCTCCGGACCCTTCCAGCGACTGGGCCTCGCGTGCCACCGAGCTGTCGGCCGGGGTTATCAGCCACCGTGAGGCAGGCGTTGCGTATGCGCTCACTGCGAACGATCCGGCGAGCGACTGCCAGATGCCGCCGGAGCCCGCGCGGCGGCCGGCGAGGTCGAGACGGTAGAGGTCGGTGGCGGAGCGGACCGCCTGTCCGACGTCCCGGGGGAAGGCGAGGCCCACCTCGGGTGCGGGATCCGCGTCCGCCAGGCCGATCTCGTGGAGCGGCACCGGACGGCCGAGCTTCTGGCCGATGGCGGCCGCGATGAGGTGAGGTGCGGCGCCCTGCGGCACCATGCCCTTCGACACCCAGCGCGCCACCGACGTCTTGTCGTAGCGAAGAGTCAACCCGCGTTGAGCGCCAAGGTCGTTGACGCGACGCGCGAGTCCTGCGTTGCTGATTCCCGCGAGGGCGAGAACGGCGCCGAGTTTGTCGTTCGGCCCGCGTTGCTCCCTGGACATGCGCCACCCCTCGACACAGACGGCTGCCGCGCTGGCATAACCACGCGGCATTCGTAAACCCAGCGTAGTTCGCCGCATCCCAAGCGTTAAGAGGCATTGTTCCGGATGGCGGGATTGTGGTCCGTACGGAAGTTCTGGGGATGTACGCACCGTTGCGACGTGCCCCCGCTGTGTGGCCGTGCGCCCGCCCGTGCGCTCTTCTCCGGCCATGCCCGGAGCCGCTTCCATGGATCCTGCGTGGGTCGGCCCGCTGTACTGGATCCAGTGGGCTGGGGGACACCGCCGCCTACATCCCCGCGGGCGGCGGACCGGTCCGGGAGGCGACATCCGCCTCCCGGACTGTGCGTGTGCTCTGCGCTCCGCAGAGCCTGTACGGAGCGTGCGCGAGCCTGTCCCCGCTTCGCCAACTTGGCCGAAAACAGACCCCGTCCTCCTGGGCCGATTACCCCTCCCACCATGGAAATTGAGGGCGCGTGGGGCGTCTTGGGGGAGCGTAACGGGGGCGCATTCAGGTCGCGGCGTCGGGGGTGAAGTCCCTGGTCGACGGGTGTCGACGGGTTGTGAACTTCCCGTCGGGGTCCGGCGATCACCGATGTCCCTGTACCAATATCCCCGCGCCGAAGCCTTCCGATCCCCTCATCGCCCCCTCATCGGAATTCCTTGATCCAAACCTTGAAGTCCCTTGAACCACGCGTGCGTTCGTGGCCGCGCGGGCATGTTCCAGGGGGTGCACAGGAGTTCGCAGGGGCGCACTTCGGGGAGCGCGAGCGGCTCTGCCGTCCCTCCCAGGCGCTTCCTTCATGGCAGCATGGTGCCGAGTTCGTACGGTGCACTGGTTGTCCACAGCCTGTGGAGGCGTCGATGCGGTGGTTGGTGGGATGGAGCAGCACCGCAGCTGTGGCCGCCAAATACGCGACCGGGCCTGCGGGCTACGCGGCCGACGGAGTCGGGAACGGCACCGGGGTCGGAGCCGGATACGCGGCGGGCGCGACCGGCTACGACGGTGAGACGGTCCACCCGGTCGGCTCCCAACTCCTGTGGGGAGACCCCGATCCGCTCTGGGCGGTCGGCGACTGGCGCCCCGACGAGGTCCGCGTCGTGCGGGCTGACGAACAGACGCGCATAGCGGTGCTCGGCACCTGCGGCGCCACCGACGAACAACTCCGGGTGGCCCTGTTCGCCGCGCGCGGAGGGGCACTTCGCCATCTGACGGCCTGGCCGGGCAGCTATACGGCCATCGTCCAGGTGGGGCGCCGGCTCATGGTCTGCGGCGATCTGGCGGGCGCGCGCCCGGTGTTCTACACCCCCTGGGCGGGCGGCACGGCCTACGCGACGGCCGCCCTCCCCCTCGCCGACCTCATCGAGGCCAACCTCGACTTCGGTCACCTCGCCGCGCTCCTCGCGGCCCCCGACGTGCCGGCCGCATTGCACGACTCGACGCCTTACGACGGAGTGCGGCGCATTCCGCCGGGGCATGCGCTGATCCTGCGCGCCGGGGCGCGTGAGATCGCCGGGTACGAGCCGGTGGCCTCCCTCGCGGTCGCGGCGGCCTCCGTGGACCCCGACAGCGCGGTGGACGGCGTACGGGACGCGCTGGTCGAGGCGGTACGCGCCCGGCTGTCCGCCCCCCGCCATGTGCCCGACGCCAACATGGATCCCGGCCCTGTGCCCGGGATGGGCCCGGCGGAACGGCGTGCCGCGCGCGGAATGCCCGTACCGGGGATAGGGGCGGACCTCTCCGGCGGCCCGGCCTCAGGAACTCTGGCCCTCCTCGCGGCGGGTCTTCCGGGCATGCCCGGGACGGTCCTCGGACACGGCACGGGCGCGGGCGAGCGGCTGCTGGCGGTGACCTTCAACGACCTGGCGGTGGGCGGGCGCGAGGCGGAACTGGAGCGGGCGGGGACGCTGGCGGCCAACCCGCGCCTGCACCACGTAGTGGTGACAGGCGAGGAGGACGTCCTGCCGTACGCAGACCTGGACGGCCCGTTGACGGACGAGCCGGGCCCAAGCCTGGTGACGGCGGCCAGACACCGCGCCCGTCTGGCCTCAGGCAGCGCGGACCACTTCACGGGCTACGGCGCCCGCCAGGTCCTGGACGCCCACCCCGCCCGCCTCGCCGACCTCCTCATGGACCGCAAACGACGCCACCTGGTTCGCCCGGTGGCGGCGCTCGCGAAGGCCGACGGCTCGGTGATGGTCCCCGCGCGCGTGTACGGCGCCGCCCGCAAGCTCGCCCGTACGCCCTACAAGGCAGGGATAGAGAACCTCGCCGACCGCCTGATGCAGCGCCGCTTCGACGAGCCCGGAGGCGCGGTCGGAGCCTCACTGGCAGCCCTCACCTGGGCCAGACCGGGCCCTGCCGCGCGCTGGCTGACCGGTGAGGCGCTGGCTGAAGTATCGGTTCGCCTGAACTGGGCGACGGACCGGGCGGGCGCCGGCGTCGGCCCCGGCCAACGCCCGGGAGACTTCCGCGCGCGGGCGGCACTGGCCCGCCAGGCGGCGGACGTACGGGTCCTGGAACAGGCGGTGGAGATCCGCTTCCAGCGCCTGCACACCCCGTTCCTGGACAACCAGGTGGTGAGGGCCTGCCGAGCCCTCCCGGAGGCCCTACGGGTCCAGCCAGGCGCCAGAGCATCCATCCTCCGTACGGTCCTGGAAGGCGCCGGCGTGGCCGACCTGCCCCCAGGCTGGGGCGCACCGTCGCACGCATCAGCTGCGGCGGCGTCGCGAACGGGCCTGCGAGTATCAGTGGACCACCTGATGACCCTGTTCGACACACCGCTGCTGGCGGAGGCGGGCCTGGTGGAGGCAAGGGTGGTCCGCAAGGCCCTTCGAGCCGCCGCAGAGGGCGAACCCCTCCCCCTGGACGGCCTGGCGGACCTGGTCTCCCTGGAGATCTGGCTACGCCGCCTCCTCTCCCGCCGAGGCACCTGCTGGACCGGCACCCCGGCCCGCCAACGAGCCGTACCGTCGGGAATCACCCCCCAAAGGGGAGCGTTGGGAGCGGGCGCGGGAGCCCACAGGGGGTGAGCCCCTCAAGCTTTCCTTCGCCCCCGCCGCCCCTACCCGTCCCATCCTCGGGGGGCTCCGCCCCTGAACCCCCTTGTCCTCAAACGCCGGACGGGGGGGGTTTTCCTCCCCCGCCGCGGTTTTGGTGAATGGCCGTGCGGCGCCCTTTTTGGCGGGC
>NZ_JBSFDA010000190.1:0-19097 GCF_053593675.1 Streptomyces sp. NPDC002156
TGCGGCCCCTCGACCGGCCGACGTGACCAGATTGTGCGCCCGCCGAGTCAGGGCCTGGGTCCGGGGCCACGTCCCGGTCCGGGCCCGGATCCGGGGCGGGCCCTTCCAAGCAGCCCTCGGGCGGCGCGAGCCCGGCCTCCTCGGCGTCGGCCGTGACCGCGACCCTCGGTGTCGAGGCCGTGGACGCCGAGAAAGTAGGAGCCCTGGTCGTCGGCGTCCACATCCCCGGCCCGGGCTACACCGCGGGCCTGGTCCGGGGCGACGTACTCCTCACCTTCGGCGGGGCCCGGGTCGACTCGGCGGCCGATCTCGCCCGCGTGGTCGCCCGAGCCCGCCCCGGTGCGGAGATCACCCTCACGGTCCGTCACCGCAGCGGCGGCTACCAGCAGTTGGTGGCGATCCCGGGCGTCGTCACCTGACCGCCTCGGTCAGTTGACGGCTCTGCCACCCGACCGAGTCCGCCACTTGCCCCCTCCGTCAGACGACCACCCTGAAGTGGCTGGTCAGCCGCCCGTCGTCGGCCAGCACATGAAAGGCGAGGCCGACCGGCGCGTCCCGGTCCGCGACCTCCTCGCCCTCCCAGGGCAGCCGGAGGGTCCACGTCACCCCCGGGCCGACGACCAGCGGCCGGCCCGCGAAGACCGTGGCGGCCGGGGTGTGCGCGTGACCGGTGATGAGCCCGGCGATCTGCGGCCTGCGCTCCATCAGGGCGGCAAGCCGGTCGGGCCGGCCCAGCTGGTAGGAGTCCGGCAGGGGATGGTGCAGGGCGACGGGCGGATGGTGGAAGGCGAGCAGCGCCGGGACACCCTCGTCCAGTTCGTCGAGCGTCGCGTCGATCCAGTCGTACGTCTCGTTGTCCAGGGCGCCCTCGTCGCGGCCCGGCACGCTCGAGTCGCACATCAGGACGGCGGCGTCGTCGAAGACGTGCGCACTGTTCACCGGCGCCTCTGCGGCGGGCAGACCGAGCAGTGCCTTGCGGTAGGGCGCGCGGCTGTCGTGGTTGCCCGGGCAGGTGAGCACGGGGAAGGGCGCGTCGCCGGTGCGCAGCCCGAGGATGCGCGCGGCCTCCTCGTACTCGGACTCCGTGCCGTGGTCCGCGATGTCCCCGGTCACCAGCAGGGCGTCCACATGCCCCGGCAGCTCCCACAGCCGGTCGCGCACCCGTTCGGCGCGCGCGATGGACCGCGCGGTTCCGTCGAGGTGCAGATCGCTGATGTGGGCCAGTACGAGCATGGACTTCCGCCTCCCTTAATGGTTCAGGTAGATCTAAGCATTAGATCTAATGGTTGCTCAACTCCTATCCGTTAGTCGAGCGAGTCGCGGTGGAAGGGCGCGGGCGGGAGATGGGCGCGAGACGGGTGGTGAGAGCTGCAAACCGGCTCGCGCCACCCCGCGCATCCGGGCAGGATGCTGCCCGTAGCCCCTCGCCCTTCCACGGAGGCCCGGATGACCGGCAGCAGCCCCGCGCCCTTCACCGCCGACGACTACCGGGCCCGGATGCGGCGCGCCGCACGGGCGGCCGAGGACACGGGGCTCGCCGGGCTCCTGGTGGCCCCGGGACCCGACCTCGTCTGGCTCACCGGCTACGCGCCCACAGCGGTCACCGAACGTCTCACGCTGCTGGTCCTGGCCGCCGGACAGGACCCGGTCCTCGTGGTCCCCGCCCTGGAGGCCCCGGACGCGGCCCACGCGGCGGGCGCACCCGCCCTGACCCTGCGCGACTGGACCGACGGCAAGGACCCGTACGCGGCCACCGCACCCCTTCTCGACGCGGCGGGCCGCTTCGGGGTCAGCGACAACGCCTGGGCACTGCATCTGCTGGCATTCCAGAAGGCGCTGCCCGGCACCTCGTACGTCTCCCTCACCGAGGGACTGCCGATGCTGCGCGCCGTGAAGGACGCGGCGGAACTGACCCGCCTGGCAGCCGCGGGAGCGGCTGCTGACGCAACGTTCGAGGAGATCCGGAAGGTTCCCTTCGGGGGCCGCCGCGAGAGGGACGTCGCGGGCGATCTCGCCGATCTGCTGCGGCGGTTCGGGCACTCAGAGGTCGACTTCACGATCGTCGCCTCCGGCCCCAACGGCGCCAACCCGCACCATGAGGCAGGCGACCGCGTCATCGAGCAGGGCGACATGGTCGTCCTCGACTTCGGCGGCCTCCTGCACGGCTACGGTTCCGACACCTCCCGCACGGTCCACGTCGGCGAACCGGACGCCGAGGAGCGCAGGGTCCACGACATCGTGCGCGAGGCCCAGGAGGCGGGCTTCCGCGCCGTACGGCCCGGCGCCGCCTGCCAGGACGTCGACCGGGCGGCCCGCGCGGTCATCACCGAGGCCGGATACGGCGAGTACTTCATCCACCGCACCGGCCACGGCATCGGCGTCACCACGCACGAGCCGCCGTACATGATCGAGGGCGAGGAACGGCCGCTCGTCCCCGGCATGTGCTTCTCCGTGGAGCCCGGCATCTACCTGCCGGGCCGGTTCGGCGTACGTATCGAGGACATCGTCACGGTGACCGAGGACGGTGGCCGACGCCTCAACAACACGACGCGCGAGCTGGTCGTCGTGGACTGACCGACCGCTCATCAGGAGTTCCGCCCCGCCAGCACCCCTCCGGACGACAACGGCGCGACCATGACACAGGCACCGACACCCACCGCGGACACGGTCCGCCGACTGGTCCGCTCCCTGCTCGCGGACAGCGCCCTCGGCGCGTCCGCCACGCCGGGACCCGACGTGCGGCCCGTCGGCGCGGGCGGCGAGGCGTCCACCTGGTGGGTCGGCGCCCGGCACGTCCTGCGCCTGGCCCCCGACCGGGACGCGTCCGCGCGGCTGCGCCGCGAACTGCGCCTGCGCGACCTCGTACGCCCGCACCTCGGCGTCGCCGTCCCCGTCGGTGTGGCGCACGGTGAGTGGGCCGCCGGACTGGCCTACACGCTGGACACCAGGGTGCCCGGCGGCTCGGCCGAGGAGCACGACGTCTCCGCCGTCGGCGAGGCCGATCTGGCCGCGCTGCTCACGGGCCTGCGCGAGGTGCCCGCACGGCAGGCCGAGACGCTCGGGGTGCCGCGGGTCGCGCCACGCTCCCTGGAGGCCCTGCGCCGGGCCGCCGAGCGCGCGGCCGAACGTCTCGCCGCGGCCGACGAGTTCGACCCCGTACGGCTCCACCAGCTGACCCCGGCCGCCGCCACGCAGCTCGCCGCGCAGGCCGGTACGGCGGTCCTCGTCCACCACGATCTCAGGGGCGAGCACCTCGTGGTGAGCGCCGACGGGCGGGTGCGCGGGGTCCTCGACTGGACCGACGCGGTCGTCGGCGACCCGGCCGAGGACATCGCCGGGCTCGCCCTCGCGGTCGGCTCGCCCGCCGCCGTACGCGCGGCCACCCTCGCCGGTTACGCGGCCCGCCCCTGTCTGCGCGGCCTGTGGCTCGCCCGCTGCGACACGGTCGTCCGGCTCGCCGAGAGCCTCACCGGCCGCGACGCCGGCCCGCGACCGCTGCTGCGGGTGCAGCTGCGACGCGCGTGGGAGGCGATCCTGCTGGAACGGGTGACGGAACTGCGGGAGCCGGACGAGGAAGGGTAGGCCTCCTGCGCTCAGTCTTGCTCCAGCACCACGCAGGACTCCCCGGGGACGTGCAGCAGTCCGTCCGCGCCCGGCAGTTCGACCGGTTCCCAGGCGGCGAGAACCGTTGCCCGTCGCGGGCCCAGGGGGACCGCCGCCGGCTTCGCGGCCAGGTTCGCCACCACGCGTACGTCCCCGCGCCGGAACGCGAGCCAGCGGGCCTCCTCGTCGTACGCGACCTTGATGTCCGACAGATCGGGGTCCGTGAGGTCGGGCTGGGCGTGGCGCAGGGCGATCAGCTCGCGGTACCAGGACAGCACGCGCGCGTGGGGCTCACGTCCGGGCTCGGACCAGTCGAGGCAGGAGCGGTCGCGGGTCGCCGGGTCCTGCGGGTCGGGGACGTCCTCCTCGGCCCAGCCGTGCGCCGTGAACTCCCGCCGCCTGCCTCGCCGTACGGCCTCCGCGAGGTCCGCGTCCGTGTGGTCGGTGAAGAACTGCCACGGAGTGCCCGCCGCCCACTCCTCGCCCATGAACAGCATCGGTGTGAACGGCCCGGTGAGCATCAGCGCGGCCCCGCAGGCGAGCAGACCGGGGGAGAGGGAGGCCGAAAGGCGGTCCCCCTGGGCGCGGTTGCCGATCTGGTCGTGGGTCTGTGTGAAGCCGAGCAGCCGGTGCGCGGCGACCCGGGTGCGGTCGAGCGGGCGGCCGTGCAGCCGGCCCCGGAAGGTCGAGTACGTGCCGTCGTGGAAGTAGCCGCCCGTGAGCGTCTTGGCGAGCGCCGCGAACGGGGCCCGTGCGAAGTCCTCGTAGTAGCCCTTCGACTCACCGGTCAGCGCCGCGTGCAGGGCGTGGTGGAAGTCGTCGCTCCATTGGGCGTGCAGTCCGAGACCGCCGCCCGCGCGCGGGGTGACCAGCCGCGGGTCGTTGAGGTCGGACTCGGCGATCAGGGACAGCGGCCGGCCCAGCTCGGCGGCGAGGGCGTCCACGGCCGTCGACAGCTCCTCCAGGAAGTGGCGCGCGCGTGTGTCCCGCAGCGCGTGCACCGCGTCCAGCCGCAGCCCGTCGATCCGGTAGTCGCGCAGCCAGGCCAGCGCGCTGCCCAGCAGATACGCGCGCACCTCGTCCGACCCGGGCGCGTCCAGGTTCACGGCGGAACCCCACGGCGTCTGATGCGTGTCCGTGAAGTACGGGCCGAAGGCGGGGAGATAGTTGCCGGAAGGGCCCAAGTGGTTGTGCACGACGTCCAGGACCACGCCGAGACCGAGTGCGTGTGCTTCATCGACAAATCGCTTCAGCGCCTCGGGGCCGCCGTACGGCTCGTGCACCGCCCACAGGGAGACCCCCTCGTACCCCCAGCCGTGCCGCCCCGGGAACGGGCACAGCGGCATCAACTCGACGTGCGTCACGCCCAGTTCCACCAGGTGGCCGAGCCGCCCGGCCGCCGCGTCCAGCGTGCCCTCGGGCGTGTACGTGCCCACGTGCAGCTCGTACAGGACCGCGCCCGGCAGCGCGCGGCCCGCCCACTCGGTGCGCCAGGTGTGGAGCCCGTGGTCGACGACGGCGCTCAGCCCGTCCGGGCCGTCCGGCTGGCGGCGCGAGCGCGGGTCGGGCCGTACGGGGCCGTCGTCCACGGCGAAGCCGTAGCGCGACCCGTCCCGGGCCGCGGCCTCGCCGGACCACCAGCCCGTGCGCTCCGGATCGTGCTCCAACGCGCGCGTGCCCGAGTCGCACTGGAGCGTCACACGACTGGCCTGCGGTGCCCACACCTCGAAGTGCACGGACGGTTCCCCTTCGTCTGCCGGGTGGTGCCCGGGAGGTAGCCCGTCCCATCGTGCTTCAAACACCCCCGCTCCGCGCTTGAATCTTCACGTTTGCCCCCGGGTGTCGTCGGGCCTGACCGACGGGCCACCGTTTCCGCGTTTTCTGGACACCCCGCGCGCGCTGCCCGACAATCACGAACGTGACGTCGTCCTTCGAGTTCCACACGTATCCGGCTCGTCTCTCCGACGCGGAGCGCGACCGGGCGCTGAAGGTGCTGCGGGACGGGGTCGCCCTGGGCCGGCTCTCGCACGACACGTTCATCCGCCGGATGGAACTCGCGCTCATCGCCCGCCGGTCCGACGAACTGGCTGTCCTCACCGCGGATCTGCCCACCGAGAGCAGGCTGTCCCGCCTGGTGTTCGGGACGGTCGAGGCGGTCTCCGGCTTCACGGTACGGCTGCGCAGGGCCTGGCAGTCCGAGCGGCTCCCCAAGCTGCTGCTGCCCCACCCCGGCAGCGGCCACCCGTTGCGCATAGGGCGCGACCCCGCCAACGGTCTGCGGCTCACCCACGAGACGGTCTCGCGCGTCCACGCCGAACTCCGGCACCAGGGCGGCCTGTGGGTGCTGCGCGACCTCGGCTCGACCAACGGCACCACGGTGAACGGCCGACGTGTGATCGGCGCGGCCGTCGTCCGGGACGGCGACCAGATCGGCTTCGGGCACATGGCGTTCAGGCTCGCCGCCGAGTGACACCGCCCCCTTGGGACCGTCCCCGTGGGAGCAATTCACTTTGCCTGCCGCGGTGTTGACGTACCCCCGGAGTCGTGACTGACTGTGCGTGCACCATGTACACCAGGTGAATCGACGGCCCCGCTTGTGGAGGTGTGCCCTGTCGCCGCTCCTCCGCTACCCGTCCGTGGACGAGCTGGCCGACCGGGCCGCCGCACTCGTCGCCCGGCACCCCGCCGACGCCCGGCTGCGCACGGTCGGCACCTCGCGCGGCGGTACGCCCCTGTGGCTGCTCTCCGTGGGGCACGGTGACCGCCAGGCCCTCGTCGTCGCCGGACCGCACGCCAACGAGCCCGTGGGCGGCGCGACCGCCCTCCGGCTCGCCGAGCGGGCACTCGCCGACCCCGGACCGGCCCTCCGCGCGGACGCCACCTGGAACCTGCTGCTGTGCCTCGACCCCGACGGCTCGCGCCGCAACGAGGGCTGGCTCGGGGGCCCGTACACGCTCGGGCACTACTTCCGGAACTTCTTCCGGCCCGGCTTCATGGAACAGCCCGAATGGCTGCCCGACGGCGCGGCCGGCGCCGCCCTGCCGGAGACCCGCGCACTCCTCGCCGTCCAGGACGAACTGCGGCCGTTCTTCCAGTGCTCGCTGCACGGCGTCGACGTCGGCGGCGCCTTCGTGGAACTCACCCGCGACCTGCCCGGCCTCCCGCAGCGCGTCGAGCAGACCGCGGCCCGGCTCGGCATACCGCGCGAACTCGGCTCGTTCGACACCCTGTACTGGCCCCGCCTGGGACCCGCCGTGCACCGGATACCGCCGCCGAGGCGCGGAGACCTGGCCGCCGCCATCACCGAGGCCGCCGTCGAGTCGACCTGGTTCCATCCGCACCGGCACGGCACCGTGACCGCGATCGTCGAGTCGCCCATGTGGGGCGTCGCCGCCGTGGAGGACGACAGCCCGCCCGCCGACGCCGACGCCGTGCTGCGCACCATCAGCCACACGCTGCGGCACGACACGCGGTACCTGGAGCTGGCCCTCGGACGCCTGAGACCCCACCTCGCGCGCGTGCCGGACGCGGACCGTCTCCTCGCCCCCGTGGACGACTACCTCCTGGTCTGCCCCGGCCTCGCCGACACCTGGGACCCCGACACGGACGACGGCACCGCACGCCCCCTGCCCCCGCTCAGCACCGCCCACCTGGCCACCCTGCGCATCGCAGGGCGGAAGCTGGCCCTGCGCACGGCGGGGCTGCTGCACCAGCTGGCGTGCGCCGCCGGTCCGGGGGCCGCCGACGTCCGGTGCGCGCTCGACCGGCTGATCGACGAGTGGTGCGCCGACTACCGCGACGGCTGCGGGGCGCGCTGGATACCGGTCGCCCGTCAGGTGGAGTACCAGTCGCGGGTGGTGCTCGCCGCGTTCGAACTGGCGGGCCGCCACGCGCGCGTGGGCTCCCGTTCGGGTGACTCGGGCTGGGGCACGGAGTCCGCGGTGCCGATGCACAGGGAATGACCCACACCATCACCACCGGCAACACGATCAGCCCCGCCCGGACCAACGGGACCGTCAATGCCGTGCGAGCGGTACGCGGTGCCCTGCTGGCCGTCGGTCTCCTCGTCGCGGGCTCGGCCCCGGCCCAGGCGGTCTCCCCGGGGAGCGCCGGCGACAACTGGCTCTACGTCACCGTCACCCGGGGCGAGTCGGGTTCCGGCGACACCCGCGGTACGCTGGTGCTGTGCGACCCGCCCCAGGGGCACGCGCAGGCGGCCCGGGCCTGTGCGGACCTCGCCGCCGCCGACGGCGACATCGGCGGCATCCCGCCGAAGAAGGTCATCTGCCCCATGCTCTACTCCCCGGTCACCGTCCACGCGCACGGGGAGTGGAACGGCCGCCCGCGGGAGTACGACAGGACCTTCTCCAACGGCTGCGAACTGGGCGCGCGCACCGGGGCTGTGTTCGCCCTGTAGGTGCCCATCGGGGGCGCCCCGGCCGGGCGAACGGCAGGGAGAGAGGCGAACGGTTTCTCCTGGCTCCTCCAAGCGGACCCGGTGAAGTCGACTGCGGTCCGGCGACGCCGCCAAGGGGCGCGGGGAACTGCGCGACCAGCCGCGACGGCGCCGCAGTCGAAAGACAACCCAGCACGGCACATCCGGCGGAGCGCCTAGCTCCTCCGGGCGGCCCCCTCGCGCGCGTGCCGCGCCGCCGCCACCACCGTGCGGGCCTGGTGCTCGACCTGGTGCTCCAAGGGCACCCAGCGGGCGCGGAAGCGGTCCATGAAGGCCTCGCTCCAGACCGTGACCAGGTGTTCGAGGCGCGGTGCCGCGCGGTCGTCGGTCTCCCGCAGGACCCGCAGCAGCATCGCGGCGGCCCGCAGCGGCAGCCGGCGGCCGAACGCGTCCACGCTGCCGACGTACGCCATCGTCGTGTCGGCGGGCGGTGTGTGCGTCCAGTCGGCGGCCAGCCCCGGCACCAGCTCCAGCGCCCACTGGGCGGCCCGCAACAGCGGCCCCTCGGCGCCCTTGAGCCGGGGCAGCGCGTCGGCGAGGACCCGTTCGACCTCCAGCCCGTCCCGCAGCAGCCGGCCCGCGAGCCGCCGTAACGCCGCCGCAGGCGCGGGGTGCGGGGCGGGGTCGTCCACCAGGTCGCTCGCCCACATCGGCACCTCCACGACCGCGGTCAGACCGCCGTACCGGTGGGCGTGGTACCAGGTGCTGTGCCGGGCGTCGTCCGGCATGCTCGGGTACGCCGCGTCCGAGCCCGGCGCCGGCATCACATGCACACCGGGCCCCGACGCGGGCCAGCCCGCCGCGTCCGAGGCGCCCGTCTCCACCGGGATGTGCAGCTGCGCCGCCGACTTGGCGAACGGCTCGGCGAGCCCGGGGACGTCCCTGGTCAGCTGCACCCAGCTGCCGCCGACGTCGGTGCCGTGCAGGGTGACCTGGAGGTAGGGCCGCAGTTCGTCGATGACCCGGATCAGGGCGAGGGTCTCGGGCGGCAGCCGGTCGGGCGGCAGTACGGAGGGCGACCACTCCGGCTGCTCGGCCCCGGCGGGCCGGTAGAAGCCGAGGTGGTAGTCGAGCAGGCTGCGCGGCGCCGGGGTGACGTGCAGGCTGGCGCCGTCCGGGTCCGCGCACAGCAGGAAGTGCCAGGAGGTCGCCGTCCGCAGCTCGTGGTCGTACAGGGCCCGTTCGGCGAGGGCGAGGAGTGTGGAGCCGCCCGTGGGTTCGTTGGCGTGGGCGCCCGCGACGACGAGCACGGCGCGCCGTGCGTGGCCCACGGACAGCAGGTGCAGGGGCCGTCCCGCGCGGGAGGAGCCCACCTGCCTGAGGGCGCACAGGCCCGGCCGGTGAGCCGCCAGCGCCCGGGCGGACGAGACGAGTTCGTTCACACTGGGGTAGCGCAGCTCCGGCAGGAGACTCACCCCCGTCTGGTCCACCCTGCGTCGCAATCCGCAGTACCCCATGGCGTCGGAGGGCTGTCAAGGAGGCGACGGGGGCGGCTCCAGGGGGCGCCAAGGAGTACTCACCGCCGGTGGTGAGGAGGAGTGCGGCCGGGGGAACAGCCGGTGGGGCCAACTGCCGCGCGGAACGGCATGCGCGGGCCCCGCCGGGGGCGTGTACGCGTGCCACCGACGGGGCGCCGAGGGAGCGACGCCGCTCACCACCATGCGCCGGTCACGCACTGCGCGCTCCGGGAGTGCGCGCCTCCGTGAGCCGGGCGCCAGAGCGCAAAAAGGGGCGTGCGCAACGAGCCCGCGCCCCTGCTGTCACTCCTCGCCGACACGCTCCAGCAGTGCCACCGGCAGCCGCGCGAAAAGCTCCTCCACGCGCGCGTGCCCCGTGAACTCCCGCTCCGGATCCAGCAGATCGGCCCACCGGCCCGGCGGCAACGGCAGCAGCGTGTCCTGCCAGCCGCCCGTGTCCGCCAGCCGCAGCGACAGCCGGGTGACCGCCGTGACCACCTCCCCGGAGCGCGCGAACGCCGCACAGTGCGCCGCCGCCGGGCCCTCTGCGACGAGCGGCGTGTACGTCGCCGTGTCGCCGAACACCGCCGGGCGCCGCGCGCGCAGCCGCAACGCGGCAGCCGTCAACTCCGCCTTCTCGCCCGGCACCTCCGGCGGAAAACGAACGGGGCGCCGGTTGTCCGGGTCCACCAGCGCCCGGTACTCGCTCTCCGTGCCCTGGTAGAGGTCCGGCACCCCCGGCATCGTCAGATGGACCAGGGCCGTCCCCAGGACGTTCGCCCGGATGTACGGCTCCAGGGCGCTTCGCAGCGCGGCCACGACCTCGCCGGGGGCCCCGCACGGGCCCGCCGCCACGAAAGCCGCCACAGCCTCCTCGTACGCCGGTTCCTGCTCCGTCCAGGCGGTGTGCAGGCCCGCCTCCCGGACGTGCTTCAGCAGGGCGCCCTGGAGCCTCTCAGGGGCCGCCGGGCCCAGACCGAAGGCCGTCTGCCAGGCCGCCCACGCCAATTGGGCGTCGGGCACGCCCTCGCCGGTGCGGGTGACCTCCGCCAGGACGTCGGCCCAGCGTTGCGGGCACTCGGTGAGGACGGCCAGCGCCGCGCGTACGTCGGCGCTGCGCTTCGTGTCGTGTGTCGACAGCACCGTCCCCGTTGCCGGCCAGTCGCGCTGCACGCGCGCGCAGTAGGCGTGGAAGTCCTCCGGGGACACCGCGGGGCTGCCCGGGCCGCCGCCGACCTCGGTCGCCGACAGCAGCGGCACATAGCGGTAGAACGCCGTGTCCTCCACGGACTTGGCCCGCAGCGCCGAAGCCGTCTGCGCGAACCGGTTCCGGAACTCGACGTGGTCGGGCCCGTCCCCGAACCGCCCCAGCAGCAGATTCCGTACGACGTCCACGGCCCCGCCCTCCTCCGGGACGGCGAACGCCCGCCGGGCTTCCTCGGCGGCCTCCTCGGTGACCAGGGAGGCCGCGTCCCCCGGGGTGTAGGGGCGGTAGACCTCCAGGCGGACCAGCAGCTCGCGCAGCGCGGTACGCAGGGCCCAGGGGGCACGGTCGCGCAGGGCGAGGTCCGGGGAGTCCGCGCAGATACGGTTCGCCACGCGGGTCAGCCGGTCCACCTCGGTGGCCAGCTCGTGCGTCACCACCTTGTACGCGGCCCGCCGGACCGTCGTCTCCCAGTGCCCGCCGCGGTCGGCCTGAGGGGCCGCGAACCGCCGGTACTGGCCGAGGAGTTCACCCACCCCCGCCGGGTCAGTGAACAGGCCGTCCACGTGCCGCAGGGCGTCGTACCCGGTGGTCCCCGCGACCGGCCAGCCCGCCGGCAGATGTTCCCCGTCGGCCAGGATCTTCTCGACCACCGTCCAGCGGCCCCCGCTCGCCTCGTGCAGCCGGCGCAGATACCCGCCGGGGTCCGCGAGACCGTCCGGGTGGTCGACCCGCAGCCCCTCCACCACGCCGTCGTCGAGCAGCTCCAGCAGCTTCCCGTGGGTCGCCGCGAACACCTCGGGGTCCTCGACCCGCACCCCGATCAGCTCCGAGATGCTGAAGAAACGCCGGTAGTTGAGTTCGGTGCGGGCCAGCCGCCACCACACCGGGCGGTACCACTGGGCGTCGAGGAGCTGCGGCAGCGGCAGCTCCTCGGTGCCCTCGCGCAGCGGGAGGACATGGTCGTAGTAGCGCAGGACAGGGCCGTCGTACCCCAGGTGCGCGTCCTCCCAGTGCCCGACCTTCAGCTGGTCCCGCTCCGCGCCGAGCGGCCCCCCGAGCACCGGCAGCAGCATCCGGCCGCCCTGTGCCTCCCAGTCGACGTCGAACCACCGCGCGTACGGCGAATCGGGCCCCTCCCGGAGCACCTCCCACAGAGGACGGTTGTGGCGCGGGGACATGGCCATGTGGTTGGGCACGATGTCGGCGACCAGCCCGAGACCGTGCTCCCGCGCGGTGCGCGCCAGCGCGCGCAGCCCCTCCTCGCCGCCGAGCTCACCACGCACGCGCGCGGGGTCCACGATGTCGTAGCCGTGCGTCGACCCCGGGACGGCCTCCAGGAACGGCGACAGATGCAGATGCGAGACGCCGAGCGAGGCCAGGTAGGGCACGGCGGCCGCCGCGGCACCGAACGGGAACGCGGGCTGGAGTTGCAGCCGGTAGGTGGCCGTGGGCACGACCGGGTCAGGGCGCTCAGGTGTCATGGGAACCTAAGTACCCGCCCCGAGGCCTTTCGTGTCATCGCCACGACTACGCGGGTCGTTGCAGCACCGTCAGACTGCGGTCCGTCAGGGTGAGCCGGTCGCCCGCCTCCACCTTCGCGCCCGTGCCCGGGGGCACGCCCTCGGGGCGGGCCGTGTCGATCACGACCTGCCAGCGGCGGCCGTGGTTGACCGGCACCACGAACTCCAGCGTCTTCGGCGAGGCGTTGAACATCAGCAGGAACGAGTCGTCGGCGATGCGCTCACCGCGCGCACCCGGTTCCGAGATCGCGTTGCCGTTGAGGAACACGCTCATCGCGCCCGCCTGCGACGAGTCCCAGTCGCGCTGGACCATCTCCTCGCCCGCCGGAGTGAACCAGGCGATGTCCGACAGGTCGTCGTGGGTGCCCTCCACGGGGCGGCCGTGGAAGAAGCGGCGCCTGCGGAAGACCGGGTGGTCCTTGCGCAGCCACACCATCGCGCGCGTGAAGTCCAGCAGATCGCCGACGCCGGATTCGCCGTCCTCGTCGCCGGGCCACGGCACCCAGGAGACCTCGTTGTCCTGGCAGTACGCGTTGTTGTTCCCGCCCTGGGTGCGGGCGAACTCGTCGCCGTGGCTGATCATCGGCACGCCCTGGGACAGCATCAGCGTCGCGATGAAGTTCCGCAGCTGGCGCCCCCGGAGGGCGAGGACGTCGGGGTCGTCGGTCTCGCCCTCCGCGCCGCAGTTCCAGGACCGGTTGTGGCTCTCGCCGTCCCGGTTGTCCTCGCCGTTGGCCAGGTTCCGCTTCTCGTTGTACGACACCAGGTCGTTGAGGGTGAAACCGTCGTGGCAGGTCACGAAGTTGATCGAGGCCAGCGGACGGCGGCCGTCGTCCTGGTAGAGGTCCGAGGAGCCCGTCAGCCGGGACGCGAACTCCGCGAGCGTGCGCGGCTCGCCCCGCCACATGTCCCGGACGGTGTCGCGGTACATGCCGTTCCACTCGGTCCACAGCGGCGGGAAGTTGCCCACCTGGTAGCCGCCCTCGCCCACGTCCCACGGCTCGGCGATCAGCTTCACCTGGGACACCACCGGGTCCTGCTGGACCAGGTCGAAGAACGACGACAGCCGGTCCACCTCGTGGAACTGCCGGGCCAGCGTGGCCGCGAGGTCGAAGCGGAAGCCGTCGACGTGCATCTCGGTGACCCAGTAGCGCAGCGAGTCCATGATCATCTGGAGTACGTGCGGGGACCGCATGAGCAGCGAGTTCCCGGTGCCCGTGGTGTCCATGTAGTAGCGCTGGTCCTCGGCGAGCCGGTAGTACTGCGCGTTGTCGATGCCCCGGAAGGACAGCGTCGGGCCCAGATGGTTGCCCTCCGCGGTGTGGTTGTAGACCACGTCCAGGATGACCTCGATACCGGCCTCGTGCAGTGCCCGTACCGCCGACTTGAACTCCAGGACCTGCTGGCCGCGGTCGCCCCAGGAGGCGTACGCGTTGTGCGGGGCGAAGAAGCCGATCGTGTTGTAGCCCCAGTAGTTGTTCAGGCCCATGTCCACCAGCCGGTGGTCGTTCACGAACTGGTGGACCGGCATCAGCTCCAGGGCCGTGACGCCGAGTCCGGTCAGGTGTTCGATGATCGCCGGGTGGGCGAGCGCCGCGTACGTCCCGCGCAGTTCCTCGGGCAGCGCCGGATGGCGCATCGTCAGGCCCTTCACATGGGCCTCGTAGATCACCGTGTGGTGGTACTCGGTGCGCGGGCGCCGGTCGTCGCCCCAGTCGAAGTACGGGTTGACCACGACCGACGACATCGTGTGCGGCGCAGAGTCGAGGTCGTTGCGCCGTTCGGGCGAGCCGAAGTGGTAGCCGTAGACCTCCTCGCCCCAGGTGACCGCACCGCTGATCGCCTTCGCGTACGGGTCGAGCAGCAGCTTCGCCGAGTTGGTCCGCTGGCCGCGCTCGGGCGCGTACGGACCGTGCATACGGAGGCCGTACCGCTGACCCGGCATCACACCGGGCAGATACGCGTGCCGGACGAACGCGTCGCTCTCCCGGAGTTCCACCGCCGTCTCCGAGCCGTCGTCGTGCAGCAGACACAACTCGACCCGGTCGGCGGCCTCCGAGAAGACCGCGAAGTTGGTGCCGGCGCCGTCGTACGTGGCACCGAGTGGGTACGCCTCTCCTGGCCAGACCTGCATGCACCCGACTCTTTCAGTTGTGGTTCGCCGCTGGGTCGACTCCGCTCCGAGTCTCCCCGAAAGTGATGGAACCACCTACGACTTACGTCCCTCTTACCGGTCGACCAGTGCGTACCCGCATTCACGGGTATGTCAAAACTTTTCGTTCTTTACATACTCCCGGGGCTGTGAGGGGGAGTAAGGGGACTACGTGCGCAAGATCGTGCGTCGCCACCTGGGCAAGGTGGTGGCGGGTACGGGGATCGCGGTGGCCGGTACGGCCCTGATGGTCGCGGTGACACTGCCGGGATCGGCGGGGGCCGACGAATCGGGAGGTACGGGGACCGCGGGGAGTACGACGAGTACGGGCGGGAGCGCGGGAGGGTCCGCGCAGCAGCAGGCTGCGGTGCCGCCCGCTGTCGTGGAAGAGGCGCCCGCCGAGGGCGAGCAGGGCAAGGGCCGTGATCCGCTGACCGACGGCGAGATGGCGAAGGTCGAGCGGATCGCCCTGAACCGGCAGCTGCGCGACTCCAGCGAGAACGTCGAGGGGCAGCGCGGCCCGCAGCGGATCGGCATCGACCTCGCCGACCCCGAGGCCGCCGAGGTGGACGACCCGAACGCGCCACGGCGCGCGGACGTGTCGTACTACGACTATAAGGACGACACCCTGGTCACCAGGACCGTCAACCTCGAAACCGGCAAGGTCGAGCGGACCGGCACCCAGCACGGCGTACAGCCGCCGCTGAGTCGCGCCGAGACCGCCGAGGCGACGCAGCTGCTGATAGCCGACGCGCTGGGCTCGGGTCTGAAGGCCGACTACAAGGACGCCACCGGCAAGGAACTCACCTCGCCGGACCAGCTGCTCGTCACCAGCATCATCTACCGGGCCACTCCGGGCGCCCAGCCCGCCGTGCTCGACTCCTGCGGTGACCACCGCTGTGTGCGGCTCTTCCCGAAGGTGAAGAACGGGCCGTGGATCGACGCCCGTTCGCTCGTCGTCGACCTGAGCGCCCGCAAGGTGGCCAGGCTCGGCTGACCCGAGGGCTCTTCTTTCCCTCCTCTTTCCCTCCTCTCTCTTCTCTCACCCTTTTTCAGCTCTCTCCTCCTTGGGAGTTTCTTCGTCATGCGCGAAAAGTCGTTGCTCGTAGGCCTCTCCGTGGTCGCGCTGGCCGCCAGCCTCACCACGGCGGCGGGGCCGGCCGCCGCCCAGCCGAAGGCCGGGCCCGTGCCGCCCGCCGAGTGCAGTGCGCCGTACCGGATCGAGCAGAAGCTCGCCACCGGCACCACCTGGCGGATGTGCTGGCGCTACGAGAGCGAGGCCGGGCTCGTCCTGGAGAACGTCTCGTACCAGCCGCCGGGCGAGTCCCCGATCAAGGTCCTCAACTCGGCGAAGCTCGGCCAGATACACGTCCCTTACGACGACGGGAAGGCCGAGTACCAAGACCTGACCGCGGCGGGCTTCGGCCAGGGACTGATGAACATGGCGCCCGGTGAGTGCCCCGGGGGCACCATCAAGACCGTCAAGGTCCCCGAGTCCTGGGACCCGGAGCACGCGAACGTCAAGGGCCTGTGCACCACGACCCGTTCACGCGGCCACGCCTACCGGATGCAGGGCGACACCGCGAACAAGGTCTGGCAGACCCAGGGCAAGGATCTGCTCGTCTACACCGTCAACCAGGTCGGCTGGTACGAGTACATGACCGAGTGGCGCTTCCAGGACGACGGCACCGTCAACATGAACGTCGGCGCCACCGGCAGTCTCGCGCCCGACGACTACGACGCGGGCGACGGCCGTGGCTGGCCCATCGGCAACGGCCCCAAGGCGTACGCCACCAGTCACAGCCACAACGTCTTCTGGCGGCTCGACTTCGGCCTCGACGGCTCCTCCAAGGGCAAGATCGAGCAGTACGACTCGGTCGTCAGCCCGCCCGCGAACGGCCAGGAAGGGCCCACCAACAAAACGACCCGCACCCAGGTCAAGAAGGAACTCGCGGGCGACGCCAAGAACATGCGCTGGTGGCGTGTCGTCAGCGCCACCGGCAAGAACAAGGACCGGCACGCGCGGTCGTACGAGATCGTCCCCGGCGCCACCACCAAGTACCCGGGCCGCAGTTACACCCGGCACGACGTCTACTTCACCGAGTACAACAAGTGCGAGCAGTTCGCCAGTGACAACCTGGGCGACTGCGGTGCCGGTGCCAAGAAGTCCGTCGACGGATGGGTCAACGGACAGACCCTCACACACCCGTTGGTCTGGGTGAACGTGGGCTTCCACCACATAGCCCGGGACGAGGACCAACAGCCCATGCCCGTCCACTGGCAGGGCTTCTCCATCGCCCCGCGCGATGTCACGGCTATGAATCCGCTCACTCCCGCCGCCCTCGCCGACCAGAACGGGCATGTCGAAAGCGGTAGTTGAGAAACGACCTGTCCATCGGGCTGCACCGTCGACCGCTCCCGGAGTACCCTTCCTTGATCGTTGGCCCAGACCGGCCACGGGGAGAAGCTCGGGGGAGCGGAAGGCGGTGCGCGGGTGGGCTCGGGAGGGCTGGAGTTGCCCCCTGGTGACGAGGGTCACGAGGGGAACTCCACAGAGGTCCCGCCCGGCGCGGTGTCCCTGGCACGGCCGATGGAGACGGGTTCCATTGGACCGGAACTGGACTGGGACGCCGACGCCTGGCGCGAGGTGCGTACGCGCGCCCAGCGGGCCGGCCGGGCCTACATCTGGCTGAACCTGGTCGAACAGCGACTGCGCGCGGTCGTGGCCGCCGTCCTGCGCCCCATCTACGAACCGGTCCACGGCGACGAGTGGGTGGTCGCGGCTGCCGGACCGGCCGGCCAGGAGTGGGTGCAGCGCGCGGTGGCGGTACGGGAAGTCAGCCGCCGCAAGGGCTACTTGCTCGACCCGGCCGACGACAACGTCCTGAGCTTCCTCACCCTCCCCCAGCTGCGCGAGCTGATGGTGCAGCACTGGCCGTGCTTCGAGCCGTACGTCGACGAGCGCCGCGACGTCGAACTGGCCCTGGACGAGCTGGAGGTCACCCGCAACGTCGTTTCCCGCAACCGGGCCCTGTCCGAGGCCGTCCTCAACCAGGCCGAACGGGCCTCCGGCAAGCTCCTGGAGACCCTCGGCGCGGGCGGCGACGTACCTTCCGCGCGCCGGCTGCCGGTGGACGCGGTCGAGGACCTGGTGGGCGACCGGTACGGGGACGTGGTCGCCGTGCACACCGACCGGGTGCGGCTGATGCGGCAGTTCCCGGCCGAGGACATCTTCGGCGGTGCGCGCCGCCTCGACGCCATCGGGATCGGCCTCAACCTGCTCGTGCAGAACTTCTCCGGGCGGCGGCTGGTACGGCTGGCGGAGTCGGGCTGCCGGACGAGACTGCTGTTCCTGAACCCCGCGTCCAGCGCGGTGAAGCGGCGTGAGCGGGAACTCGGCATCAAGCGGGGTGAGTTGAGCCGCGCGGTGGAGATGAACATCCTGCACATGCGCCGGGTGCGGTCGAAGCTGCGCGACCCCGGCGCCTTCGAGATCCAGGTCTTCGACGAGACGCCCCGCTTCACGGCCTACCTCGTCGACGGGGACGGCTCGGACGGGGTCGCGATCGTGCAGACGTATCTGCGCCGGACGCGGGGGATGGAGGCGCCGGTGCTGGTGCTGCGCGGTGGCAGCAGGGTGGTCAAGTCGGACGAGTCGGAGGAGATCGGCATCTTCCCGACGTACCGCGAGGAGTTCGAGGTGGCCTGGGCGGATTCGCGGCCGGTGTCCTGACCTGGTCGGCCTGTCTGACCTGCGCGGCTTCCATAAGCGGAATGCGGTCCTCTGATTGTCAGTGGCTCATGGGATCGTGGAGACCACTGGGGGAAAGCACCACCAAGAAGGGGGGCCAGGCATGGGCTGGCACCATGAGCTGCTGATCGGCTTCGACCTGGAGACGACCGGGACGGACCCGACCGAGGCGCGCATCGTCACCGGCGCGGTGATCGAGGTGAGGGGCGGTGAGCCGCTCGGCCGCCGTGAATGGCTGGCGGATCCGGGCGTGGAGATTCCGGCGGACGCGGTGGCCGTGCACGGCATCACCAACGAGCGCGCGACCGGTGAGGGGCGGCCCGCCGACCAGGTGGCGGACGCGATCGCGGATGTGCTGACCGGGTACTGGAGAACGGGCGTGCCGGTGGTCGCCTACAACGCGAACTTCGACCTCACCTTGCTCTCCGCGGAGCTGCGGCGGCACGGTCTGCCGTCCCTGCGGGAGCGGCTGGGCGGGCTGGATCCGGCTCCCGTGATCGACCCGTACA
This sequence comes from Streptomyces sp. NPDC002156, assembly GCF_053593675.1. Lineage (NCBI taxonomy): Bacteria > Bacillati > Actinomycetota > Actinomycetes > Kitasatosporales > Streptomycetaceae > Streptomyces > Streptomyces sp. NPDC002156. The sequence continues at coordinate 18,656 of NZ_JBSFDA010000190.1, forward strand.
CGATCGACCGGTCCGTGGACCGGTATCGGCGCGGCAAGCGGAACCTCGAAGCGGTGTGCACGGAGTACGGGGTCGCGCTGGACGCCGCCCATGACGCGTCGGCGGACGCGTTGGCCGCGGCGCGGTTGGCGGGTGCGATAGCCGAGCGGTATCCCAAGGTTGCGGGGTTGGGGGCGGTGGAGCTGCATCGGCGTCAGATCGAGTGGTATGCGGAGTGGGCGGCGGATTTTCAGGGGTTTCTGCGGCGTAAGGGGGAGGCGGACGCTGTGGTGGATGGGAGTTGGCCTGTGCGGGAGGTTGGGGCGGGCGTTTGAGGTGCGGCGGGAATTTCTCTCGCCCCCGCCGCCCCTACCCGTCCCATCCTCGGGGGCTCCGCCCCCGAACCCCCGTATCGCGCTGAACGCGCTCGTCCTCAAACGCCGGACGGGCTGACTACCCAGCC
>NZ_JBSFDA010000191.1:0-19067 GCF_053593675.1 Streptomyces sp. NPDC002156
TATATACCATACCCCAACAACCACCCACCCCCCCACCCCCGCCTTGCCTTTGTGGTGTTCTGGGGGGGGGGGGCCCGGGGGGGGGGCCGCGCCCCCCGCCCCCCACCCCCGCTACTCACTGCCCGTACGCGACCAGCAGGTTGGTGGCGGGAACCACCACGAGCCCGCCGCCCGCACCGAGACCGGTCAGCGGCTCGGACACGTTGTGCTCGTCGGGCTCGTTGATCGAAGCGCCGACGTCAGTGGACCAGACAGACTGACCAGTGGCGCCGTTGAGCGCCCACAACCGACCGCTTTGCGAGCCGACGTAGACGTAGCCGTTGACGACGATCGGCGCCGTGCTGATCTGGCCGTCGCCCTCGAACTTCCAGCGAGTGGCCAGAGTGCGGCTGTGCCGCTCCTGAAGGACACCGTCATCGACGAAGTAGCCCTGGCGGCCGTCGAAAGCCGGTGCCGGCGACCAGCCCGTGGCCTCGTAAGTGCCGCGGACCTTCCCGTCGGCGGCGTTGAGGACTGAGGGGATCATCCCGGCATCGTCGCGAACCCAGACACCGCCGTCGGCGAGAACAGGGGTCCGGCCTCCGCCGCCGGAGCAGTCCGTCTCGTGGTGCCAGATCGGGTTGCCCGACTTGGGGGCGAAGGCGTATGTCTGCTCGCAGGCGTATGAGACGTAAACTCCGTTGGCCGTGACGGCAGGCGAGCTGTTGTCCCCATTGGCGACAGGCTGGGTCCAGAGCATCGCACCGCTGGCAGCGTCCACCGCGTACAAGGTGCCGCCCGAGCCGGCGCCACCCGTGTACACCACGCCACCGGCGAAAGTGGGCGGCGAGGTGAAGGAATACTGCCCGGGCAGCGTGACGGTCCAGAGCTCCTTCCCGTTGGCCGGGTTGAATGCTGTCAGCACGCCGTCGTAGTTCTGGGCGTAAAGTCGACCGCCCCCGTAGGCGAGCGCGGACCACCAGTAGGTGCCACCGAGGTCCACGGGCGCCCAGGCGTTCTGGCCCGTGGCCGCGTCAATGGCGTAGAGGACGGTGCCGTACCCATTCGGCGAGGCAGCGGTGGCGAAGACACGGCCGCCGGCCACGATGGGGTAGGAGACGTTCCCGCCCAGGTCGCGGGACCACTTCTGGCTGAGCGGCGGCGCGCCTACAGCGGTATCGACGAGACTGCCATCGTGCCGAGCGTTGATCTGGTAGGTGGTCGAGACTCCGGTCTGCATCGGTTGCGCGCCGACCGGCGTCACGAGCCCGAGAACCGACAGCGCCACACCGAACAGGACGGCGATGGTTCTTCGAAGGTTCACTGAAATATCCCCCTTCGGCATCGCGGTGGCGATGCGCGCGGGCGGACCAGCCCCGGATGCGGTGGCCCGCTTTCACGTCTCATAGTCCTTCAAGGGCGTCCCAACCGCTGTCTATTTTCGAGTAGTTGGAGATCTCCACGATCACGTTCCATACCCGAATCAGGGCTCGTGGCGCTTTGTCGAGTTGGACGCCCCCGCACAAGGCGTTCGTCATCCTGACGGCACCCCGCTGACGATCGGCGGGCTCTGGCCCGGGAATTCCCCGGAACTGCTGGTCAGACCTGGGACGCGGGTGGCCCTCTTGTGTGCCTAGAAGAAGCCCAGCCTCTTCGGCGAGTACGACACCAACAAGTTCTTCGTCTGCTGGTGGTACAGAGCTTGCGAGCCCCTGAACTGCGGTGATGGTGTAGTAGGTGGCCAATGCGGCTCGGTTGGCCCGCGTCTGGTCCCAGAGTATGCGGGTCCACGAAAGGCCAGGTCAGAGGGTAGAGGATCGGTGGCGTCGATCCAGTCCGTGACATATTTGTGAGACGCGAAGGCAAGAGGGCACGGCTCGCGGGGCCGTGCTCTCGCCGTCTGTATCTCGTCTCGACGGCGGCTGATCACCCGTCGCAGACACCGGGAGTCTGGCGGAGCGGGTGCTCAAGAGGTGGGTCCGTAGGGGCTTCAGCCGTGCATGAACGGCTGGAGGTCCTCGGTGCGAGGCTCGGGGATTTCCGGTAGGAGTGGTGAACCGTTGAGCGGATTCAGGTGTGGCACGTGGCTCTCGGCCCACGCGATCCATGCCTCGGCTTAGGCGGCGGACACGGTACGCATCTGCGTATTCGGTCGTGGCCTGCCGCTTCGCGGCTTCCCATTGAGGCGCTCCTGGTGTGTTTCTTTCCTCTGCCTCACCCGGGACCAGCACCGGAGTGACCTGAGTGGTGATCAGCAACAGCTGCTTCCCGGATGCGTGAGCGATGCGTAAGGAAATCCGCAACAGAGGCTGCGGGCTGCGGATGCTGGACGACCGTCACAGGGTTGTCCGTGACGGTCGTGTCCGGTCAGAAGGCGGCGATGCCCTCCATGCCGGACTCGTCGAAGGCGGGCAGGCCCTCGGTCGTCGTGACCTTGGTGAGGGCGCCATTGGCCTCGACGCGGAAGCCGTCGACGGTGCCGGAGACGGCGTTCTGGACGTAGACGAACTTCTCGTCCTGCGTCACGGCGAGGTCGATCACGCCCTGCGATGTGGCGGAGGGTGGGGTGGCGATGCCCACCTCGTTGGTCAGGGAGAGCGTGCCGCGCTTGTCCATGCGGTACCCGGTGACGGTGGAGTTGCCGGTGTTGCCGCCGTAGAAGTAGTTGCCCGCGCGTTCCAGCCAGCACAGGGTCTCCTGGCCGTTGGCCAGCGGCTGCTGAAGGACCTTCAGTTTGCCGTCGTGCTTCACCTGGTACGTGGTGACCGTGGACTTCTCGGCCTCGGCGACCAGCATCCGCTTCCCGGTCCCGTCGAAGCTGATCGCGAACGGGACGCCGCCGGCCGACTTGTTGACGATGGGTTCGGCGACGGCTGGGAGGCCGTTCCGCTTCATCGGGAAGACCTCGACGGTGTTGTTGGACTTGGTGGTGACGACCAGGTTGCGGCCGTCCGGGGTGAACTCCACCTCGCCGGGCGAGCTGGAGAACAGAGGGATGTCCTCGTTGTCCAGGCCCAGGGAACGGTGAGACCCCTGTAGCGGCTTGAGCCCCTTGCCGGTGATCCTGAAGCCCTGGACGCTGCCCCCGCCGCCCGCGTTCATGACGTACGCGATCCTGCCGTGCACCGCGATGCTCGCCGGGAACTCTCCACCGGAGTCCACGACGCGCCTGTCCGTCACCTGCTGCCCTTCGACGCGGAGGGAAGTCACTGTGCCGCTGCCCGCGTTGACGGCCAGCAGCATGCCCGAAGCGTCGTCGTAGACGAGTGAGCCCTGGGAGGCGAGCGAGTCGGTGGGTGCGTCGACCTGGTCGCCGCCCTTGCCGCCGGTCTGGTAGGTCCCCGAGGGACTCAACTTGCCGTCGTCGCCCCGCGCGAACACATGGATGGTGTTGCCGTCCAGCTCGTTGCCCTGGACGAAGACGGCGTGGTCGGCCCCGACAGCGCTCTCGGAGTACTGACTGGCCGAAGCCACGGTCACGGCCACGGTGACCGCCGTCGCGGCGGCGAGGCCTCCGCCGCCGATCATGATGCGCCGTGTCCTGGACTTCGCCCGGTGACCGCCGGGGGTGCCGGCGGTCCGGCTCGTGCGGTCGTCGTCCCGGTGGCTGCTGTGCATGGTCACGTCCCGTTCCTCTGTTGTGTCTGCGCGGTGCCGTCCACGGTTGTGGACGGCACCACAGTGGGCCGTGGGAGCGATGCGCCGGTGAGGAATGGGGATCGCGTCAGACTCTCGTAAGAGTCCTGGTGACAGAGCGACAGGGCTTCCTGCGTACGGCAGGCGACGAACGGTCCGGCCAGAGGACGGCCAAGGTCTTACGGAACCCTTACGAGGCCGCATCGGGGGACCCTCACGCGCCTACGCTCGCAGGCGTGTTGACCATCCGAAGTATTGCTCTCGTCACGACCGCCCCCCTCGTGCTGGCTGCGGCGGGCCTCGCGCATCCGCACGGGCTGTCCAGGTCGACGGCCTCGGACTGGACGCAGTTGCACATCGCGCTGTTGCCGGTCTTTCCGCTGCTCACGGTCGGCCTCCTGGTCCCTCTCTGGCATCGGCCTCGACCCGGCCTCACGGGCTTCGTCACCGTGGTGGCCTGGGCGGGTGCCTTCGTCTACGCGGCCTTCTACACCGGGCTCGACGCGGTCGCGGGTATCGCGGCCGGGACCGCGGTCGAGCACGCCGGCGAGACAGCGAGCCTCGGGCCGGTCAAGAGCCCGCTCTATGACACGGGTGAGGCGCTCGGGCAGGCCGGCGCCTACGCCCTCATCGGCGCCATCGCGGCCACGGCGGTCGCGCTGCTCCCGAAGTACGGCGCCCGAATCCTGCCCGGAACGGTGGTGCTCCTCGCGGCAGGCTGGTCCTTCGTCGACAGCCACATCTTCTGGCCACGCGGCGTATGGACGATGCTCGGCTTCGCCCTGGGCTTCGCGCTGCTCGCCTGGGGGACCGGGAGGAGCGCCCCCACCGGCGAAGCCGGCATGCTTCCCGGCCGCCAAGCGGGCGATCATGGGACTGGATGATGAAGTGATCTGTCGGACGGGAGCGTGCCGGGCCCGGCACAGCCGGTCACCAGCCGGTCAGCAGCAGGTGATTGAGAAGCAGGGCGACCACGGCCTGCGCGGCGAGCCAGATGCGTGGTCCGGTCAGGAACGCACATGAGGTGAGCAGCCACATGGCGAACGGCAGCCAGATGCGCTCGGTCTCCGCCTTGCTCATCCCGGACAGATCGGCGATGAGCAGAGCGGAGAACGTCGCGGCGATGAGCAGGGCGAGGCGGAGGTCGGGGGAGGCGCCGATACCGTCCGACCGGGGCACGAGCCGTCGGCGGAGGGCAGGGACGACACGTAGGGGAGCGCTGTGGCGGTCGGGTGTCCGGACGGGCAGCACAGCGGCGGGGGAGGAACGTGCCCTGAGCCGTGCCGCAGCCCCAAGGAGCGCGGCGACGGCGCGCCGCAGGCCGGCCACTGTCGCCAGGCCCACGACCAGGACCGTGCAGGCGAGGTTGGCCCACACCCAGTAGCCGTAGGGCCGGATACCGCCGGCGCCCTGGTAGTAGCGCTCGACCAGGAGGTGGTACGCCTCCCACCAGTTGAAGCCCGCGAGGGTGAACGCGAGCGGGACGACGGTGACTCCGGCGAGGGCGTAGGGCAGGGGCCGGGTTCGGCGCGGGCCGCCGAGCAGCACGGTGGCGCCCGCGATGACGGCGAAGAGGGTGAGGCCGTAGGAGAGATAGCAGGTGAGACCGAAGAGGAGGCCGGAGGCGAAACCGGTGAGCCGGGGCCGGTGTCCGGTGACCGCGAGGGCGAGGAATGCGATGGTCCAGGCGGCGACCGCCGCGAAGTACCCGTCCGCGGACGTCCCCATCCACACCGCGGCCGGCGCCATCACCAGGAACGGTGCCGCCCGGCGCGCGAGGGCCTCGCCCGCGAGCGCCCGCACGGCGACCAGTACCGCCACGCATGCCGACGCGCCGACGGTGATGCAGAAGACACCGGCCCAGCCCCCACCGCCGAGTCCCATCCTGTCGAGCAGGACGAACGTGACCGTCGCCCCCGGAGGATGCCCCGCGACATGCGGGGGCCAGTGGTCGGGGGAGTGCAGCAGGATGTGATGGGTGAAGTCCCGCAGGGTCGCGGGGATGTTCTCGAAGCGGTCGATGACCTGCAGGTACTCGTACCTGGTCGTGAGCCGGACCGCGATCCCGCGTTGCCAGCCGTCGATCAGTGCCAGTGACCATGTCCAGGCCATCGCCGTGCCCCAGGCGGCGCCGAGCAGCGCGCGCCACGGCAGCCGGGCGGCCACTCGCGGGCCGTACGCCACGACGCCGACCGCGACGACGAGGGCCGCCGGGGTGCCGGGGCCGATGTGAGGACCCCAGTTGGCGTAGAGGGGAGGCCAGCCGACGCGCAGGGTGCCGTGCTGCCGCTGGATCACGGTGCCGACCAGCGCGGCCGTCACGACGAGCAGTGTGGCGGCCATGGTCGCGTACAGGTCTCGGAGAAGATCACGGGTCACGAGGGGAACGCTAGGCCGCGTGGACCGTGTCGAGGCCGCCGCACGTGCGGACGTCAGCGTTTCGTCATGTGTCGAAGGCCCCTTCCCGCAGCTGTATCGCCCTACGGTCGGCGCATGTCACGGTTGCCCGCCCCACCCACCTCGCCCACATCCCCCGGTTTCTGGCGCAGTCCGGTGCGCGGACCCTGGTTCACCTCCGTCCTCGGTGTCGTGCTGCTCGGCGGGATCACCGTGCTGTTCGTGACGGGACTGCTGTCGTACGCCGCCTACAATCCGGACCTCGCGCGGGTGAACGACAAGACCCCGGACAAGGGCCTTCTCGGCTTCTACCTCTTCGCCTGGCCGACGCGTCCGTACTGGCTGTACCGGCTCAACCAGGGCGTCCATGTCACGCTCGGAATCACGCTCGTGCCTGTCCTGCTGGCCAAGCTGTGGTCGGTGGTGCCGAAGCTGTTCGCGCTGCCGCCGGCCCGGTCGCTCGCGCACGCACTGGAGCGGGTCTCCCTGCTGCTTCTGGTCGGCGGCGTGCTGTTCGAGTTCGTGACGGGTGTGCTCAACGTCCAGTTGGACTACGTCTTCCCCGGCTCCTTCTATCCGCTGCACTTCTACGGCGCCTGGGTGTTCTTCGCCGCGTTCGTGGTGCACGTGGTGCTCCGGGCCCCCGCTGCCGTACGCAATGTGCGTCGAATGCGGGCGGGGAAAGGCTCTCACGAGGAGACGGGCTTTCCTCTGGTCTCCCCGCGGCCGGCCGAGCCCACCGTGTCCCGGCGCGGGGCGCTGTGGCTGGTCGGGGGTGGTTCGCTGCTGCTGTTCGGGACCACGGCGGGACAGAACTTCGACGGACCGCTCAGGCGGACCGCCCTCCTCGCGCCGCACGGGGGTGCCGATCCGGGCAGCGGCCCAGGCGGCTTCCAGATCAACAAGACGGCCGCGTCCCGGGGGATCAGCGCGCGGGAGACGAGCGAGGACGCGTGGCGGCTGGTCGTCACCGGGCCCTCCGGGACCCTCCGGCTGAGCCGCGCGGAACTGCTCGAACTGCCGCTGCACAGTTCGGCGTTGCCCATTGCCTGTGTGGAGGGGTGGTCCACCGGCGACCAGTGGTGGCGGGGCGTACGGCTGCGGGAACTCGCCGCGCTGGCCGGCTACGACGCGGACGAGGCCCCCGACGTCCTGGTGGAGTCCCTCCAGCGACGTGGCGCCTTCCGCGAGGCCGCCCTGCGGTCCAACCAGGTGCGTGACCCGCGTTCGCTGCTGGCCCTGGACGTCAACGGTGAGCCGCTGACCCCCGACCACGGCTACCCGGCCCGGATCATCGTGCCCGCGGCGCCCGGTGTGCTCAACACCAAGTGGGTGGCCCGGATGACGTTCGGAGACCTGTGATGCGCAGAGCGTTCCCTTCGCTGGGAAGTCCCCTACAGGTTCTGCTCCTGGCCTGCTCGTTCGCGCTCGCGGGGTACGCGGGCGTGCGTCTGCTGTCCGGGGACCGGCTCGGGGTGACGCTGTGGTTCGTGGGCGCGGCGGTGCTGCACGACCTGGTGTTCCTGCCGCTGTACGCGGCCGTGGACCGGGCGGTCACCGGTGTACTCGGTGCCGTCGGCCGCCGGGAGCAGACCCTGTACGTCCGGGTGCCGGCGGCCCTGTCCGGGCTCCTGCTGCTGGTGTGGTTCCCGCTCATCAGCGGTCGGGTCGCGGACAGCTACGAGTCGGCCACCGCCCTGTCCGCGGACGGCTTCCTCACCCGCTGGCTGCTGATCACCGCCGTACTGTTCGGTGGTTCCGCCCTGCTGCTGGTGCTGCGGCTGCGGAGGGAGACGAAGCAGCGGCCACCGGCCGACCACTGATCGACCGCTCGCCAGCCCAGAGGGCGGGCGTACCGCAGCAGCGCCTGGGTGCCGAGCCGGGCCCAGGGGAACGCGGCGCCGGTGGCGCCCCGTGCGTCGGTGCCGCGCACGATGTGGACATCTGCGCGTTCGTCCACGTCCACCGGGACCGTCTCGGCGATCAACAGGCCGCCAGACAGCAGTAGTTGGGCCAGTCTGTGGAGCAGGGCGCGTGGGTCGCCGCCGATGCCGAGGTTGTCGTCCAGGAGCAGGGCGGTGTTCCAGCGGCCCTCGCCCGGCAGGGGCTCGAAGACCGAGCGCGACAGGGCAGGCCCGCCGAGGCCCACGGTGTGGGCGACCGCGGCCTCGCTGACGTCGATGCCGAGCACGGTCCGGCCCCGGGCGGCAAGTTCCGTGACCAGTCTTCCCGGCCCGCACCCGACGTCGAGGACGGCACCCTCACACCGGTCCAGGACCTGCCGGTCCACGGCGTCGGCCCGCGTACACCACCGCTCCACGTCCAGCGGCAGCAGCCAGCCGTCGGCGCGGCGCAGGAAGAGTGGTCCGTGGCCGGCCCGGAGGGCGTCCGCGTAGGGGTCGGCGGACCAGCTGTGCTCGGAGGTGTCCCGCGCCACCACCTCCCGCGCTGTGCTCATCGGCGGCCGGCCGTCCGCAGCCGGGCGAGTTCCGCGGCGAAGCAGCCGTGCGGCGCCATGGCGGCGACCGCTTCGGCGTCGGCCGCTGTGTCCACGTCCCGCAGCCGCGGCAGATCGCGCACCCGCAGGCCCGCGGCGACCAGTCGGTCGCGCTGGACGGCGCCGGTGGACGGCGTCGACATCGGGACGCCGCGCAGCAACTCGGGGTCCGGTTCCGCCAGTCCAAGCGCCCAGAAGCCGCCGTCGTCGGCCGGACCGAAGCAGGCGTCGTACCCGTCGAAGTCACCGGTGAGCAGACCCGGGGTGACCTGCGGTGTGTCCATCCCGATCAGCAGGGCAGGGCCGTCGCAGTCGGCGAAGGCCGCTGCCAGCCTCTCGTCGAGGCCGCCCGCGCACTGCGGTACGACGTCGAAGCCGGGCGGCAGCCAGGGCCCGGCCGTCCCTTCGAGGACCAGGACCCGGCGCCGGGCGGGTGTCTCGGCCACCGTTCGCAGGGTGTCCGTGAGGGCCGCCTCGGCGAGCGCCGCGGCCTCCTCGGGCGTGAACGGCGGAGTGAGCCGGGTCTTCACCCGTCCCGGCCGGGGTTCCTTGGCGATGACGAGCAGGGTGGTCATCGGCGGATCCCCCTCCGAGCCTGGGACTGCGCGGTGGTCGCCTCGGGTACGACGGGTGCTTCGGCCAGAACGCGGCTCATGTCCCGTACGGCCTGCCAGGTGCCGCGCCATGTTCCGGTCACCTTCGAGGCACCGGAGCGCGGCAGGTACGGGACGTCGTGCTCGGTGACGTGCCAGCCCGCGTCGGCGGCGCGCACGACCATCTGCAGGGGGTAGCCGCTGCGCCGGTCGGTCAGGTCCAGGCCCAGCAGTGCCTCGCGGCGGGCGGCGCGCAGGGGACCGAGGTCGTGCAGGCGCAGCCCGGTGCGTCGGCGCAGCATCAGGGAGAGCGCGAGATTGCCGGCCCGGGCATGGACGGGCCAGGCACCCCGGCCCTGCGGCCGGCGCCGCCCGAGCACCAATTCAGCCTCCCCGCCCAGCACTTCGCGTACGAAGGGTACGAGCAGGGCCGGATCCAGCGTGGCGTCGCAGTCGCAGAAGCACACGATCTCGGCCGTCGCGGCAGTCAGCCCCGCATGGCAGGCGGCGCCGAAGCCGCGCCGGGCTTCGTGCACGACGGTCGCGCCGCGCTCTCGGGCGATGCCGGCCGAGCCGTCGGTGGAGCCGTTGTCCACGACGACGGCGCGCCAGCCGGGAGGGATGCGGTCGAGTACCCACGGCAGGGCCTCGGCCTCGTTCAGACAGGGGAGGACGACATCGACGTCCTCGGGTGCGGAAGAGGTCATCACGACTTTCACCCTACGAACGTGAACGGCGCATATCGGGCTTCGGCTCCTTACGAAACGCGGACGTCGGTGCCTGCGGACGGCTGGAGGGCGCCGCGCGAGAGCACGTGGTGCGAGGCTGGCCGTATGGAACAGCAGCCGTACGCGTCACCGGCGGATACCCCCGCCGGCCGAAGGACCGTGGGTGCCCGCGTCCTCGTGGTCGACGACGACCCCACGGTCGCGGAGGTCGTCTCGGGCTACCTCGATCGCGCCGGGTACCTCGTGGACCGGGCCGGGGACGGGCCGAGCGCCCTGGCCGGCGCCGCCGCCCACTGGCCCGACCTGGTGGTTCTCGACCTGATGCTGCCCGGCATGGACGGCCTGGAGGTGTGCCGCCGGATGCGTGCACGCGGCCCCGTCCCGGTCATCATGCTCACCGCCCGCGGTGACGAGGACGACCGCATCATGGGCCTGGAGGTGGGCGCGGACGACTACGTCACCAAGCCGTTCAGCCCTCGCGAGCTGGTGCTGCGAGTGGAGTCCGTACTGCGCCGCACGACACCCCTCGCGGGCACGCGGTCTTTCGGTGCGGCCGGGCTCACCGTCGACCCGGCCGCGCGCCGCGCTGCCAAGAACGGCGCCGAACTCGCCCTCACCCTCCGGGAGTTCGACCTCCTGGCGTTCTTCCTCCGCCATCCGGGACGGGCGTACAGCCGTGAGGACCTGATGCGGGAGGTGTGGGGCTGGGACTTCGGCGACCTCTCGACCGTCACTGTCCACGTCCGCCGGCTGCGCAACAAGGTCGAGGACGATCCCGCCCGGCCCCGGCTGGTCCAGACGGTGTGGGGCGTCGGTTACCGCTTCGATCCCGAAGGCCGTCTCGGCTCTTCCGGCCAGGGCGAGGAGTGATCATGGGTGACACCCTCCTCATCGCCCTGTACGCCCTCCTCGGCGCCGGTGCGGCCGGGCTGCTCGGCGCGGGAACCCTGTGGCTGCTGCGCCGCCGCTCCCTGACCACCTCTCTCACCGTCGTGGCCTCGGTCGCCGTGACCGCGATGCTCGCGGGCACGCTGGCCGTGGCGCAGGCGATGTTCCTGTCCGCGCACGACCTTTCGGTGGTGACGACGGTGGTCGCGATGGCGGCCGTCGTCTCCCTGGCCACCGCGCTGGTGCTGGGCCGCTGGGTGGTCGCCCGCAGCCGCGAACTCACCCTCGCCGCCCGCTCCTTCGGCGACGGCGGCGACTTCACCGCACCCCACGGTCCGGTCACCGCCGAACTCGCCGCGCTCAGCCGCGAACTGGAGGCCACCAGCGCGAAGCTGGCCGATTCCCGCGAGCGCGAACGCGCCCTCGAGTCCTCCCGCCGGGAACTCGTCGCCTGGATCTCGCACGACCTGCGCACCCCGCTCGCGGGACTGCGCGCGATGTCCGAGGCGCTGGAGGACGGCGTCGCCACCGACCCCGGACGCTACCTGCGCCAGATCCGCACCGAGGTCGAACGCCTCAACGACATGGTCGGCGACCTCTTCGAACTCTCCCGCATCCACGCCGGCAGTCTGGCCCTGTCGCTCTGCCGGATGTCCGTCTACGACCTGGTCGGAGATGCCCTCGCCGGGGTGTATCCACTGGCCCACGAGCACGGGGTGCGACTCGTCGGGGACCGCGTCGAGCCGCTGCCGGTGGAGGTGGACGGCAAGGAGATGAGCCGCGTCCTGGGAAACCTACTGGTCAACGCGATCCGGCGCACCCCCATGGACGGCACGGTCATGGTGGCCGCCGAACGTTCGCCGGACGGCGTGATGCTGTCCGTCTCGGACAGTTGCGGCGGCATCCCCGAGGAGGACCTGTCCCGTGTGTTCGACACCGGCTGGCGCGGCACCCACGCCCGCACGCCTCCGGCGGGCGCCGGGCTCGGTCTCGCCATCGTGCGCGGCATCGTGGAGGCCCATCAGGGCCGCGCCACGGTCCGCAACATCCCCGGCGGCTGCCGCTTCGAGGTGGTGCTGCCCGCTGCCGCTTCCTGAAACGGGCAGCACCACCGGTCCAAGGGCGCTACGCGCCACTCATCCCGGCCCGCGCGAACTCCCGCATGCCCTGCACGAAGCCGACCTCCGGCCTCCACCCCAGCTCCACCCGCAGCCGGGACGAGTCCGCCGTGATGTGCCGCACGTCCCCCAGCCGGTACTCGCCGGTCACGACCGGCTCGGGCCCGCCATACGCGGCGGCCAACGCCCGCGCCATCTCCCCGACGGTGTGCGGCTCACCGCTGCCCGTGTTGTACGTGGTGAGCGCGCCGGAGGCCGCATCCGCCTCCAGCGCCGTCGCGTTGGCCGCCGCGACATCCCGTACGTGCACGAAGTCCCGCCGCTGCCTGCCGTCCTCGTACACACGCGGGGCCTCACCCCGGCCGAGCGCCGACCGGAAGAAGGAGGCGACCCCGGCGTAGGGGGTGTCCCGCGGCATCCGCGGCCCGTACACGTTGTGGTAGCGCAACGAGACCGCCGAGCCGCCCGTCGACCGCGCCCACGCGGCGGCCAGATGCTCCTGGGCGAGCTTGGTGGTGGCGTACACGTTACGAGGGTCCACCGGCACGTCCTCGGAGACCAGCCCCGGCGACAACTCTTCCGCGCACACCGGACACCGGGGCTCGAAACGCCCGGCCGTCAGGTCGGTGACGGCCCGGGGCCCCGGCCGCACCACCCCGTGCCGCGCGCACGTGTAGCGCCCTTCCCCGTAGACCACCATCGACCCGGCCAGCACCAACCGCCGCACGCCCTTCTCTGCCATGGCCGTGAGCAGTACGGCGGTGCCGAGGTCGTTGCGGGAGACGTACTCCGCCGCGTCGGCGAACCCGGTGCCCAGTCCGACCATGGCCGCCTGATGGCACACGGCGTCCATACCGGACAGGGCACGGGCCACAGCCTCTTGATTCCGCACGTCCGCGTCCGGGTCGTCACACACGTCGAACACGACAGGCTCGTGCCCGCGCGCCTGAAGGGCCTCGACGACATGGGACCCGATGAACCCGGCACCGCCGGTGACCAGTACACGCATGCGGCCACGGTAGGGCGGATCACCCGTCGTGATCCCGGGCCGCGCCCGCCACGTCACGACTCCGTAAGACAACGCGCTGCCGTCCGCACGGACGCTCCTGGCAGGGGTGCCCGAGCCGCCGGGACGTCGGCGTGGCACCTGCCGCTACCCGGGCGGCAGAATCGCCGAGTAGCGCGGCCCTCGTCGATCCACGCGCCGAGGACGTCATCCCCCGCGAGAGCGGTCCTGGCGACGAGGATCCAGCCGCGCCCGCTCGGGTGGGAACGGGCGCCGATTGCACGGGAGCCCGCCTCGCGGGGCTGATCGCGTCCGACCCCGACGGCGCTGCGGACACGCCGCTGGGCGGCTGGGCGTTCCGGTACGGCCGTGAAGCCGTTGCCGGAGACAAGTTCCGACCGGGCCGCACTCAGGGCCGAGGGCCTGATCGACGGGTACCGGCTGCTGACCTCCCCTACCGTCCTCGGCATGGGCGACCGGCTCTTCTCCGCCAGCGGCCCTCACTTGGAGTTGGAGTGCCTGTCGGCGGAACAGGTCGGCGCCGCCGTCCTCACCCGCCACCGCAAGGCCGCCCGATGACCGCCCGCTTCATTACCCTGTAGGGGCGCCCGCCGATCCCGCAGCATTCGACCGGGCGAAACACGAGCCCTTCCAATCGAAGGTGGTTCGCCCTGCCGGCCACATACGAGCGGGCGACAGAAGACCGAGGACATATTGCGCGCCCACGACCAGTCGGGACGACTTCGGGGGCGACGGCGGTCGCCGTGCATATCTGCGCTTTCCCCAGTCAGGGCTGTGGGGCGCAGCCCATCTCCGCGGTGAAGACCACGGGGTCGCTGTCGAACCCGCGGAGCATCTCGTGAAACTCCCAGGCTCCGGAAGCGTCCCGGGTGAACTCGGCGACCGTCAACGCGGTGGATCCGGAGACGTGCGCGAAGTCGTCCTTCAGAAGCTCCTTGTACCCGTCGATCACCAGCACTCCGGCGTTCGACAGGTCGCCGAATGTCTTGGGGCCGCTGTTCTGGTGGATCGCCACGCCTACGACCACCCGTGCGAAGGAGTTAGCGAGGCGATCGAGCTCCAGGGTCATCGCTTCGACGTAGCCGAAGCCCTGACCGGTCTGGCTGTGCCGGCTCATGTTGATGGTGCCGTCCGGTGAGCGGCTGTCGAAGTGGACGACGTACACAGGCCGCCCGTAGGGGGCATTCGCCGAGTAGGTCGTGGCGATGATGTCGAGATGGTGAGGCGGCTGATTCCAGGGACTCGGATCCCACTTGAGCCGTACCTCGGCTTTCCTTACTCCCTGGCTGTCACTGCTCACCGGATTGCTGCCTCTCCCATGCCGAGCCACCACGGGACGGTCCCCCGCAAGGGCAAGTATGGCTCTCGGTCAACCTGTTGAAGCTTTCCTCAGCAGGTGAACCGCACCGGGATCGGTGGAGGGGGGTGCCGTTCAGCGGCGTTCTGGGCATGACTGCCGTCGGGGCGGCGGCAGTGCGTTGTGGGACGGCGCGGTTGTTGCAGCTCCGGATGGGGGCGGTCGATGACGGTTGAGGAGCTCGTGGCGGCAGTTGTCGCTTTGGCGATCGTGTCTGTGAAGAGGCTGGGCGTTGGTCTGGCGGATCGCGCGGTGGAGGGTGTGGAGCAGTCGGTGGCCGACCGGCTGGGGCGGCTGTACCAGTGGATCGTCGGACGGCTGCCTGGTGAGGAGGGAGCGGCCCTGGTCGAGGAGGCGGACCGTTCTTCTGCTGCACAGGTTCAGCTGAGACGGCGGCTGGTACTGGCTCTGGGTGAGGATCCTGCGGGCGTTGAGGAATTGCGGATGCTGTTGTCGCCGCAGGCGCTGGCTCTTCTTTCGGAATCGTCGGGTATTCCGCGTCAGTTGCCGCCGGCACTGGCGGATTTCACTGGGCGCGGCCAGGAGGTGGCGCGGCTGGTGGAGGCTGTTGAGCGTCCTGGCGGGTGCAGGGTGTGTCTGGTGCACGGGCCGGGCGGGATCGGCAAGACATCTGTCGTGGTGCAGGCTTCTCACCAGCTGATGCAGTTTTTCCCCGACGGTCAGCTCTTCGTCGACCTGAACGGGGCGGAGGAACGTCCTGTTGCCGTGGGCGAGGTCCTGGGCGACTTCCTAGCTGCTCTGGGAACACCGCGCGGGAGAATCCCCGACGATGTTGCCGGGCGGACACGGCAGTTCCGTACGGAGTTGGCCGACCGGCGTGTCCTGATCATCCTGGACAACGCGGCCAGTGAACAGCAGGTAAGTGCGCTGATACCGGGTGGGTCTTCGTGCGTTGTCCTGATCACCAGCCGCCAGGTCCTTGCCACGCTGCCCGTGGATGAGCGCGTCGCTTTGCCGGGGTTGGACGAGGGCGCCGCTTGGGATCTGTTGAGACGGATCAGCGGCCCGGACCGGGTGGACGAGGACCCTGAAGCAGGCCGCGATGTGGTCGGTCTGTGCAGCGGTCTCCCGCTGGCCCTTCGTATCGCGGGAGCGCGGCTGGCCACCTTTCCCGCGCGTACCTTGGGCTCGTTCGCCCGCGATCTGGCCGACGACCACCGGCGGCTGGATGTGCTGAGCCTGGGCGAGCGCAGCGTACGGGCGGTCTTCCGCGCCGGTTATGAGGCGCTCCCGTCGTTGCAGCGGCGTGCGTTCCGGCTGTTGTCGGCCCTGGACGCACCCGACCTGCCGACGTGGACGCTGTCGCCATTACTGGACGTAGACGCCGATGCGGCTGACGCGTGCCTGGAGGAGCTTCTGCTGGCTCATCTCGTGCAGGCTCGCCGCGGCGAGACAGGCGGCCAGCGCATCGTGCTGCATGATCTCACGCGCGGCTTCTCCAAAGAGATGGCGGCCGAGCAGCCGGCGGACGAGGCCGACAGCGCCGTGCGGCGTCTGCTCGGTGCCTTCCTCAGCGCGGCCGACGCAGCCGACGCGCGGCTACGGCCGGCAGGTGCCCGGCACAGCCGCCGTGACGGGGTAGTCCGTCGTTCCCCGCCGGAGGACGCCGTGGCAGGCGACGTGTGGGAGGCCGTTCACTGGTTCGAAGCCGAGCGTGCCGTTCTGGTGGCAGCTGTCGCCCACGCTCACGCTCGCGGGTGGTGGGAGCTGTGCTGGGAGATCACCGACGCGATGAGTATCGCTCTTGAGCATCAATGGCGCTGGGACATCAGTCGTCAGGTCCACGGGCTGGCTTTGGATGCGGCCGACCGTCTGGGGGATGGCCAGGCCCGTGCCGCACTGCTGCGCAATCTCGGCGAAGCCTTGCGCGACGGCGGTGATGACCTGGACGGGGCCGCAGAGTGCTTCAGCGAAGCGGTCGCTCTCTTCCGCAGCTCAGGCGACGCACACGGCGAAAGCGACGCCCTGGGCAACCTGGGAATCCTGCAGCGCCAGCAAGGCGCACTGCGGGAAGCCGAGCGAACGCTCACCGCGGCCGAGCTGCGCTTCCGGGCCCTGCCACTGGAGCGCGGGCTGGCCTGGACTCTGCGGGAAAGGGCGGTGATCAGCCGGCACCACGCTCGATACACCCAAGCACACGCCCAACTCGACGAAGCCCAGGCCCTGTTCGCCGCCAACGAGGAAATCCGTGGCATCGGCTGGATCCTGCGCACCCGCGCCGATACCGAGAAGGAGAGCACGACGGGCGGCTGCCCGCTCCCTCACCGCTGGTTTGGAGGCCCTTGGCCCGGACACCACGCGACGAGTCGTCCTGTACAGGATCCGCGATGGGCCGCGGCCCGCACCCACTACGAGGACGCTGCCCAGGTCCTGCACGCCGTCCGGGACCACCGCGGGCACACCTGGGTCACTTTGGGGCTGGCAGACATGACCCTCTATGAAGGCGACCACACCGCCGCAGAACTGATCAGGCGTGCGCTCCAGGAGACCGACGCCTGCGGCGACCAACGAGGCCACAGCAGGGCATTGACCCTCCAAGCTCTGCTGCTCGCCGAGGCAAACCGCCTCAGCGACGCCATCACGCTGGCAGAACAGACCCTCGCCACTTTCCGCGACCACACCGGCGCCGCTCAGGCCAGCTTCCGCCTGGCCCGCCTCTACGGCGCCGCCGGCCGGCAGCAAGACGTCCTCCGCACACTGCAGCAGTCCCGCACCCATCACCACGCCGCCGACATACCTTTTCCCACCCTTGCCGACCCCGAACTCGCCAAGAGCCTCACACGCCTCGTGCCCCGTGCCCGGCGCTTCCGCCGGCATCAGTGAGTTGAATACACAGATCCGCGAGGCCTTGAGGAAGCCAGCTCACACGTAGCCGGCAAGACCGCTCCCGTATCCGGAGACCTGTCCGGGGCAGCTTGGCGCGGTCCCGACCTGAGAAGCCGTATCTCAACCGATCTTGGAACGTGCAGATCGAACAGGGTTCCTGGTCGGGTGATCTTCCCGTTGTACGCGCATGAGGGCAGGGCCTCTCGGTAGTCATCCCGGGCCCTGTCGGTCCCGCCCCGTGGCCGGGAAAATCGGGGCTGGTGCCCGTCCGGAGGACGTCGATCGAGCTTGGTGCCGAACATTGAGCCCGTTTGGTAGTCGGACGCTGGGGCCGAGCGCAGGAGTCCAGTGGTGTTGCCGCGAGCACGCAAGAGAGCTTCTTTGAATCCTGTGGCCCCTGATGGGCGGGCACCGCTACTGGTGCATGTCAGGAAGGGCGAGGCGGGACATGGATGTGATCGAGGAGCGGTGCGGGGGCGCCGACTTGAGCAAGACAGATGTCAAGGTGTGCATCCGTGTGCCGGGCACCGGCAAGCGCGCCCGTTATGAGGTCCGTACGTTCTCCACGATGAACGACGGCCTGCTGGAGTTGCGGGACTGGCTGGTGGAGAACAGGATCGCCCGGATCGGCATGGAGGCGACGGCGTCGTACTGGAAGCCCCTGTTCTACCTGCTCGAGGCCGCTGAGGGGATCGAACCGTGGCTGCTCAACGCCCGGCACATCAAGACCGTTCCCGGCCGCAAGACCGACGTGAAGGACTGCCAGTGGATCTGCAAGCTGGTCGAACACGGCCTGGTCCGCCCCTCCTTCGTTCCCCCGCGTGACATCCGGCAGCTGCGGGACCTGACCCGGTATCGCACCGAGACCGTCCGGGACCGGGCCCGCGAGGTGAACCGTCTTGCGATGTTCCTGGAGGACACCGGGATCAAGCTGTCCTCGGTCGTCACCGACATCACCGGCCGCTCGGCGCGGGCCATGCTGGAAGGCTTGGTGGCGGGCGAACGGGACCCGCAGGTGCTGGCATCCCTCGCCCTGGGCAGTCTGCAGGGCAAGGTCCCCTTGCTCACCCGCGCCCTGACCGGTGACTTCAACGGGCACCACGCGTTCATGGTCGCTTCGATGCTGCGGGCCATCGACGAGGCCGACAACCGGATCTCCCGCCTGAGCGAAGAGATCAACCGCCAGCTGCAGCCCCTGCGGAAGCAGGTCGACCTGCTGATCACCATTCCCGGGATCAGCCTGACTCTGGCCCAGGTCCTGATCGCCGAGATCGGCGTCAACATGAGCCGGTTCGCCACCGCCGGACACCTCGCCTCCTGGGCCGGCGTGTGTCCAGGCAACAAGGAATCAGCCGGCAAACGGCTGTCCGGACGCACCCGCCACGGCGACACCTGGCTCAAGACCGCCCTGTTCATAGTCGGCGCCAGCGCCGCCCACAGCAAGACGACCTACCTGGGCGCGCAATTTCGGCGGCTGGTCCCGCACCGAGGCGCCAAGCGCGCGACCCTCGCCGTCGGACACTCCATCCTCGTCGCCGCCTGGCACATCCTCCACGACCTTGTGCCCTACCGCGATCTCGGCCCTGATTACTTCACTAACCGCCTCGGCAAGGAACGTCAGACCCGACGCCTGATCGCCCAACTCGCGGCCCTCGGCATGGACGTCACCATCGCCTCACGCGAACAGACCGCGTGAACCGCGCCAACGCGTATCACTGCAGGTGATTTTCAAGAGAGCTCGGGGATGCGAATCTGACCGAGCGATGCCGGGAGGCCCTGTTGTCGTTGTTGTACGCGCCAGCGCCCACCGAGTTCAACTCGTCCGTCGTGTCGTGCGATTGCCTCGCGTACGTGTACGGCAACGCGGCCGACCATCCGGACCGGGAACGCCGGTATCCCTCGGACTGGGCTTGATGCGCTTTGACGGACATCCGAGATCAGGGGGCTCTGCCCCGGGAGGATGTCCATCATGGAGAGCATGGGGAAGAAGAAGCCTCGGC
>NZ_JBSFDA010000192.1:0-18920 GCF_053593675.1 Streptomyces sp. NPDC002156
GGGTGGGAGACTTGAAAGGTGGTCAGGGAGCGCGCGAACAGGGCGGCTTGACGGCGCGTGTGTGGACGCCGCCCGGGCTATGGCCTTCGCGAAGGTGGACACCTGGGAGTAGACGCCGGGTACGCCGGGGCGGGCGCAGCCGTCGCCCCAGCTGACGATGCCTACCTGGATCCAGGCGCCCGTGTCGTCCTTGCGGAACATGGGGCCGCCGGAGTCGCCCTGGCAGGTGTCGATGCCGCCCGCGAGGTAGCCGGCGCACAGTTCGTCGCCGGGGACGAGCCGCTTGCCGTAGTGCAGCTTGCAGCCCGCGTCGCTGACGTAGGGGACGGTGGCCTTCTGGAGCTTGGTCGTGCCGGTGCCGCCGTTCTCCTTGGTGTCGCCCCAGCCCGCGATGGTGAAGGTGCCGCGGTTGTACTGGGTGGTCGTGGCGATCTTCAGCGTGGGCTTGTTGATCGGCCGGGCGAGCTTGACGAGCGCCCAGTCCTTGCCTGCGCCGTTGTAGCCCGGGGCCTGCAGGACCTTGGTCGACTTGACCTTGATCGCCCCCGAGGCGTTCAGGTCGGCGACACCGGCGGTGACGGTGATGCCCGTGGTGGGGCCGGAACCGTCCACGCAGTGGGCGGCGGTGAGGACGACGTCCTTCTTGTAGAGCGCGCCGCCGCAGCCCATCGAGAGGTGCACCAGCCACGGGAACTCGTTCTGCGCGGCGGGCGTTCCTCCTACGACGGGCGCGGGCGCGGCCTGTGCGGCGAGCGGCTGGAGGCTCGCGATCGCGAGGGCCGCGGCACCGACCGCCGCGGCCCGCTTGACCAGGGAGAGACCTCTTCCGACCGACGAGGTGTGGGTCAACGTACGTCCTTTCGTGGGGGGTGGTGGTGACGTGGTGACAAAGAACGCAAGTATGAAGATCAAGGCGGGTGCGGGACAAGGGCGGATATCACGCGCCCGCGGCGGAACCCGACGGTAGGAAATCCGCTCTTACCGACAGCTCCCCTGCGCGTAGGGTGGAGAAGAGTTCAGGGCGTCTTGGGGGTAAGGACGTGGCGAACGACGGACCGGTCGAGCACGGCTACCCACATCTGGAGACGGTGCGGGCCGCGATCAACGCGCTCTACAAAAGGCTGTCGTACGACACCGTCCAGACCTTCGCGACGAGTGTGGCCCCGGCCGATGTGGCGTTCTGCGACACCGACGACCTGCATCTGGGCGCGCAGCGCGTGGCCCGCGAGATGGTGCGGCACTACCGGCTCCCGGACGCGCGGATGATCGTCGGTTTCCGCGAGATGACCCACGCAGCGAATGTCGAACTGGCCGCGGGGCCCGAGTACTTCATCGAGCTGAACGACCGATTCCGCACCCACCGCAGGGACATCGGCGCGGCCCTCGCGCACGAGGTCATGCATGTCTATCTGCACCGCCTGGACCTGTCCTTCCCAGGGACACGCGACAACGAGATCCTGACGGACACGGCGGCCGCGTATCTGGGCGCGGGCTGGCTGCTCCTGGACGCCTACCGCGAGGACGCCGACTCCTCACAGAAACTCGGCTATCTGACGCCGGAGGAGTTCGGGTACGTCCTGGCCAAGCGTGCGCTGCTCTTCGACGAGGACCCCGGGATCTGGTTCACCAGCCCGCAGGCGTACACGGCGTACGCGGCGGGCATGGAGCTGGCCCGCCGCGACTCGCGTCAGCCTCCGCTGACGGCGGCGGGCTGGGCGGGCCGCCGCCGGTACGCGCGCGACCGCCGTCAGGCGCAGGACCACCAGCACGGGCCGGGTGCGTCGCAGCCGGGCGTCGTCCCGTACAGCTTCACCCCCGATGGGGCCGATGCCTCTGGTGGCCCTGACGGTCATGGTCCGCTGCGGGTCTCGTTTCCCTGTCCGACGTGCCATCAGCGCATCCGGGTACCTGTACGGGGGCGGGTGCGGGCGCGGTGCGGGGTCTGCCGGACGGTGCTGGAGTGCGACACGTGATGTCGGGGAAGCGTGGGGCACTTCACCCCGAAAGCCTTTGCCTCACCGGCCCTTCGCGAGCGAAGGTCGGAAGGTATGAACGGGCAAGAACCGCAACAAGGCAGTGATCACGACCTCTTCACCGCGGTGTACGAGGGTGACGAGGACGCGGTCGTACGGCTGCTGCGGCTCGGTGTGAGCCCGGAGGCACTCGACGAGGACGGCCAGACCGCCCTGTACGTGGCGGCGGTGAGCGACGCGCCCGGCATCGTACGGCTGTTGCTGTCCGCGGGCGCCGCGCCCGACCGGCTGAGCGCGGGCTCGGATCTCCCCCTGTGCGGGGCGGCCTGCGGCGGTCACACGGAGGTCGTCCGCGCGCTGCTGGCCTCGGGGGCCGTTCCCGACGCGGTGGAGGCGTTCGGGTTCACGGCGCTGGCGTGGGCGCTGCGTTGCGGTCACGCGGCGGTGGCGGAGTCCCTGCTGGCAGCGGGCGCGGACCCGAACCGCCCCGGCCCGACCGGCGAGCCCCCGTTGGTCACGGCCGCCCGCCGGGGCTCTGCCGCGTGCGTACGGTCCCTGCTGGCGCGGGGGGCGCGGGCGAGGGGGGAGGCGTTGGCGGAGGCGCGGCGCTGGGCGGGGTCGGATGTGGCGACGGAGCTTCGGGCGGGGTTGGCGCGGGCGCATGGGTTCGGCGGGGAGTACGTGACTCGGCGGTGGGCGGAGGGGGTTGCTGTGGAGCTGGTGCGGGACGGGGTGGTGGTGGCGGGGGTTGACCAGGGGACGGGGCATGCGGAGATCGTGGCGGTGTTGGAGGAGGTGCTGGGGGTGGGGTGAGCTTTCCTTCGCCCCCGCCGCCCCTACCCATTCCCATCCCTGGGGGCTGCGCCCCCAGACCCCCGCTATCGCGCTGAACGCGCTCGTCCTCAAACGCCGGACGGGCTGAAGCGCGGCGGAGGTGGGCGGGGAAAAGAGGTGGGCTGAGCGCGGTTGTCCTCGAACGCCGGCCGGGGTTTGATCTTTCAGCCTGTCCGGCGTTTGAGGACGAGGCCGTTCAGGCCGATAGTGGGGGTCTGGGGGCGCAGCCCCCAGGGATGGGACGGGTAGGGGCGGCGGGGGCGAAACCCTTCCGGCCTCAGCCACCCCCCTTATTCGCCGTCGCCGCCCCCAGAAACGCCGGCCTCTCTCCCCCACCATGCACCAACAAGCTCGCCCCACTGATGTACCCCGCCGCGTCGGACGCCAGGAACACCACCGCCCCGCCGATGTCGGACGGATCGGCCAGGCGGCCCGCCGGGACCGTGCGGGCGACCGCGTCGAGGCCGTCGGTGCCCCCGTAGTGCAGGTGGGACAGTTCCGTCCGGACCATGCCGACGACGAGTGTGTTGACCCGCACCTCCGGCGCCCATTCCACAGCCATCGAACGGGCCAGATGTTCCAGCCCCGCCTTCGCCGCCCCGTACGCGGCAGTCCCCGGCGACGGCCGGCTTCCGCTGACGCTGCCGATCATCACGACGGACCCCCGGGCCCGCTTCAGGTGCTCGTACGCGGCGAGGGAAACCGTGAGCGGCGTGATCAGATTCAGCTCGATGACACGAGCATGCCGCTCCACATCCCCACTACCACCGCCGCCTTCGCCCCCACCCCCATCCCCACCCAGCGGCCGATAAGGACTACCCCCCACGTTGTTCACCAGCACGTCAAGCCGCGGCAGCCCCCCGACGAAGTCATGCACCGCGTTCCGGTCCCGCAGATCGACAGCCGTGAACTCCACGCCGGGCAACGGGACTTCGGGCGGCCGGCGCGCGCACACCACAACCTCCGCGCCGGCCTCAACAAGGGCCCGGGCGATACCCGCCCCGACTCCACGCGTGCCGCCGGTGACAAGAGCGACACGCCCCTTCAAACCAGCCAAGCCATCCGAGCCGTTCAACGCGCTCAAAGCCGCTCGATGATCGTCACGTTCGCCTGTCCCCCGCCTTCACACATCGTCTGCAGCCCGAACCGGCCCCCCGTGCGCTCCAGTTCATGCAACAGCGTCGTCATCAGCTTGACGCCGGTCGCGCCCAGCGGGTGCCCGAGGGCTATCGCCCCGCCGTTGACATTCACCCTCGCCGGATCCGCACCCGTTTCCTTCAGCCACGCCAGGACGACCGGCGCGAAGGCCTCGTTGATCTCGACCAGGTCGATGTCGTCGATGGACAGGCCGGTCTTCTTCAGGGCATGGGCCGTGGCCGGGATGGGCGCCGACAGCATCCGGATCGGGTCCTCGCCCCGTACCGAGAGGTGGTGGATCCGGGCCCGGGGGCGCAGCCCGTGTTCGCGTACGGCCCGCTCCGAGGCGAGCAGCATCGCGGCCGCGCCGTCGGACACCTGGGAGGAACAGGCGGCCGTGATGGTGCCGCCGTCGATCACCGGCTTCAAGCCCGCCATCTTCTCCAGGGACGTGTCCCGGCGCGGCCCCTCGTCCACGGTCACCGTCTCGTAGGCCACGGTCTCGCGCGCGAAGCGGCCCTCGTCGATGGCCCGCACCGCCCGTTCGTGCGACAGCAGCGCGAACTCCTCCTGGTCCAGCCTGCTGATGCCCCACTTGGCGGCGATCATCTCGGCGCCCGCGAACTGGTTCACCGGCCGGTCCCCGTACCGCGCCCGCCAGCCGGCGCTGCCCGCGAACGGACCCTCCGTCAGCCCCAGGGGCAGGGCCGCCTGACGGGAGGCGAAGGCGATCGGGATCATCGACATGTTCTGGACGCCGCCCGCGACGACCAGGTCCTGGGTGCCGGACAGCACGGCCTGCGCCGCGAAGTGCACGGCCTGCTGCGAGGATCCGCACTGCCGGTCGACGGTCACCCCTGGCACCTCCTCGGGCAGCCCGGCGGCCAGCCAACAGGTGCGGGCGATGTCACCGGCCTGCGGCCCCACCGTGTCCAGGCACCCGAAGACGACGTCCTCCACGGCAGCCGGGTCCACCCCGGCCCGCGACATCAGCGCCGTCAGCGCGTGCGCGCCCAGGTCGGCGGGATGCACCCCGCTCAGACCACCTCCGCGCCGCCCGACAGGCGTACGGACCGCTTCGACGACATAGGCCTCGGCCATGGCAACTCCCTCACAGAAAAGGGCTGTTCACATAGGGCTGTTCAAGTACGGCTTTCGCGTACGGCGATCCCGTCCAGCACCATCGACAGGTACTGCCGGGCGATCTCCTCGGGACTGTGCTGTCCGCCCGGCCGGTACCAGGACGCGGCGACCCACACGGTGTCGCGCACGAAGCGGTAGGTGAGGCGGATGTCGAGGTCGGCGCGGAAGACCTCGGCGGCGACTCCGCGTTCCAGCGTGGACAGCCACGCCTTCTCGAACTTGCGCTGCGACTCGGCGAGGAACGCGAACCGCTCCTGCGCGACCAGCTGTTTGCTCTCCTTCTGGTAGATCGCGACGGCGGCGCGGTGCCGGTCGATCTCCCGGAACGACTCGGTGACCAGCGCCTCCAGCGTCTCGCGCGGCCCGGACTCGGCGTCCAGGACGGCGTCGTAGCCGTGCCACAGCTCGTCGAGGAACGTGCGGAGGATCTCCTCCAGCATCGATTCCTTGGAGTCGAAGTGGTAGTAGAGACTGCCCGCGAGCATGCCGGCGTGGTCCGCGATCTTGCGTACGGTGGTCGCGTTGTAGCCCTGTTCGGCGAAGACCTCGGCTGCGGTGGCGAGGAGTTCGTGGCGACGGGCGGGCACGGCGGTCACCTGGGGCTTCTTCTTCGTAGGAGGCACGTGTCCATTGTGGTCCCCGGCATGAGTCGTCCTAGGGGTGCTGGTTGCTGACGGAGACGACTTCCCCTGTCATGTACGAGGAGTAGCCGGATGCCAGGAACACGATCACGTTGGCCACCTCCCAGGGTTCGGCGTACCGCCCGAAGGCCTCACGGGCCGTCAGTTCGGCCAGGAGTTCGGGGGTCGTCACCTTCACGAGGTGGGGATGCATGGCGAGACTCGGTGACACCGCGTTGACCCGGACGCCGTACTCCGCAGCCTCGATCGCCGCGCTCCGGGTCAGGGCCATGACGCCGGCCTTGGCGGCGGCGTAGTGCGCCTGCCCGGCCTGGGCCCGCCAGCCGACGACGGAGGCATTGTTCACGACCACACCTCCGGAGCCGCCCTCCCGGAAGGCACGCAACGCCGCCCGCACACACCGGAACGTGCCGCCCAGCGTCACGTCCAGCACCCTCGACCACTGCTCGTCCGTCATGTCGACGAGGGCCGAAGTGCCGCCGAGACCGGCGTTGTTGACGACTATGTCGAGCCGCCCGTGCGCCTCCACGGCCGTGTCGAAAAGGGCCCGCACCTGGCTCTCGTCGGTGACGTCGCACGGCAGCGAGTCGACGGCGCCCTCGAACTCGGTGGCCAGCTCCCCCTCGTACTCCTTGAGCCGTCGCGTGTGCGCGTCGCTGATCAGCACGCGTGCGCCCTCCTCCAGGAACCGGCGGGCGGTGGCCCCGCCGATCCCGGCGCCCGCGGCTGCCGTGATCACGGCGGTGCGGCCCTTCAGCAGCCCATGTCCGGGTACGTACGCCGGACTGTCGACGTCTCCCATGGACCCACACTAACCTACCAAACACTTGTTAGGGAAGGTTCGCCGCCCATGGACTCAGTGGTGGTGATCCCCACTCGTGATCTCCCGGTACTCCGCCGGCGTCGGCTTCGGGATCCGCGTGTCGGGGCCGAACATCGACCGCGCCAGCCGGGCCCGCAGCCGCTGCCCGGGGCTGATCTTGCGGCGGACGCCGTTGGCGTCGACGAGCGTGCCGATCTCGTACGGCGGGGCCTGTTCGTGCTGGGTGAGGGTGAACATCGCCTCCTGCGGGAGGGGTTCGTGGACCTCGACGTACTCGCCGTGCGGGAGGCGTTTGATCGTGCCGGTCTCTCTGCCGTGCAGGACCTTGTCGCGGTCGCCGCGCTGGAGTCCCAGACAGATCCGCTTCGTCACGATGAACGCGAGCACCGGCACCACGAAGAACCCGATCCGTACGAACCAGGTGATCGCGTTGATCGACAGATGCAGATGCGTGGCCACGATGTCGTTGCCGCCGCCGATGAGCAGCACGCCGTACAGACTCAGCCAGGCGACCCCGAGTCCCGTACGGACAGGGACGTTCCGTGGCCGGTCGAGGATGTGGTGCTCGCGTTTGTCGCCGGTGATCCAGGCCTCGATGAACGGGTACACGCCGATGGCCAGCATGATCAGCGGGAAGAGGGAGAAGGGGATGAAAACGCCCAGCGCGAGGGTGTGGCCCCAGGCGTTGATCTCCCAGCCCGGCATCACCCGGATCAGTCCCTCGGAGAAGCCGAGGTACCAGTCGGGTTGGGCGCCGGTGGTGACGAGGTCGGCGCGGTAGGGGCCGAACGCCCATACGGGGTTGATGCTGGCGATGCCGCCCAGGACCGCCAGCACGCCGAAGGTGAGGAAGAAGAAGCCGCCCGCCTTGGCCATGTAGACCGGCAGGAAGGGCATGCCGACGACCGATTTCTGGTCGCGGCCGGGCCCCGGATACTGCGTGTGCTTGTGGTAGAAGACCAGGATCAGGTGGGCGACGACCAGCCCCAGCATGATCCCCGGCAGCAGCAGCACATGGATCGGGAAGAGCCGCGAGATGATGTCGTGGCCCGGGAACTCCCCGCCGAACAGGAACATCGAGAGGTACGTCCCCACGACCGGGACGGACAGGATGGCGCCGTCGGCGAAGCGGAGGCCGGTGCCGGAGAGCAGGTCGTCGGGGAGCGAGTAGCCGGTCAGCCCGGTGATGATGCCGAGGAACAACAGGGTCCAGCCGAACGCCCAGTTCAGCTCGCGCGGCTTGCGGAACGCGCCGGTGAAGAAGACGCGCATCATGTGGATGAGCATCCCGGCGACGAAGACGAGCGCCGCCCAGTGGTGGATCTGCCGGATCAGCAGTCCGCCGCGTACGTCGAAGCTGATGTCGAGCGTGGACTCGTACGCCCTGGTCATGATGACGCCGTTGAGCGGGGTGTACGAGCCGTCGTAGACGACCTCGACTCCGCTCGGTTCGAAGAAGAGGGTGAGGTAGACGCCGGTGAGGATCAGGATGAGGAAGCTGTAGAGGCAGATCTCGCCGAGCATGAAGGACCAGTGGTCCGGGAAGACCTTGCGCATGTTGGCCTTGGCGAGGGCGTAGAGGCCCAGCCGTCCGTCGGCCCAGTCGGCGAGCTTCTCCCCCTTCGGGACCTCACCCCTGCGTGCTGAACTCCCTTTGCCCACAGCCGTGTTCATCCGTACTGCCTCCCCCTCGGATCATCCTCAGGGTGGCACGACAGCTCACGTGTGCCAACGGGTCGTACGCGGTGTCGTACGCCTGTGTCAGCCGACGATCCCCGCCGCCCGCGCCGCTACCAGCCACTTCGGGAACTCGCCCACCAGCCGGTCGTACAACTCGTCGTCGGACACGGCACGCGGATCGGAACCGGCGTGGAAGAACCCGGCGTTGTCGACGACCCGCCGCTCCGGCACCGCCAGCTCGTCCAGTTTCCGCAGGAAGTCGAACTGCTTACTCGACGCGTCCCCGAACCCGATGAACTGCCAGAACAGCGGCAGCCGGGCCGACTTGCACACGTAGCGTTCGGCGGCGGGCCTGCTGGTCGGGCCGCCGTCGGTCTGGAAGACCACGAGGGCGGGGTCGGTCGCCCCGCTGTCGAGGTAGTGCTCGATGACCGCGTCCATGGCGAGGTGGTAGTTGGTTCTGCCCATGTGCCCCAGGCCGCTCTCGATCCGCTCGATGTGACCCTGGTGATTGTCGAGCGCGATGTCCGTCGTCGCGTCGATGTCGGTGGAGAAGAAGAAGACCGGAACCGTCCCGTCGTCGTCCAGGTGCGCGGAGAGCCCCAGTACCCGGTCGGCCAGCGCCTGCACACTGCCGTCCTTGAAATAGGGCCTCATAGAACCGGAGTAGTCGACCACCAGATAGACGGCAGCCCGCTGACCGCCGAGCCCGTGCCGTTCGACAGCCGCCCCGGCGCTCTTGTAGAGACTGACCAGCGCGGGCGCGCTCTCCTGCACCTTGGTGAGACTGATCGCGGCCACGCGTTGGCTCCTTACCGGAATGCGCCGGACTGACGCAAATGTTGAGGGTACGTCACCCGGACGAGCGAGGGCCCCACGTACCCTTTGCCCATGAAACGTACCGGCGTTCTCCTCTTCGCCGTGGTGCCGTTACTGGCAACGACCGCCTGTCTGTCCGTCACGTCGGACGACTCGCGCGGCCCCGACGCCAAGCGTCTGGAGACCGGCTCCCTGGAGGCGGAGGCCACACTCGCGGACCCTGCGAAGAAGGAACTGGCCCAACAGATCGTGGCGAGCGCCGAGAACAGCACACTCGACTGGCGCAGCGCGTACGGCTATGTCGAGGACATCGGCGACGGGCAGGGTTACACGGCCGGAATCATCGGCTTCTGCACGGGCACCCACGACCTCCTCACCCTCGTCGAGGCCTATACGAAGGAGTACCCGGACAACGCCGTCGCGCCCTACATCCCGGCGCTGCGCGCGGTCGACGGCACGGACTCGCACGAGGGGCTCGACCCCGGTTTCCCCGCGGCCTGGAAGGAGGAGTCGAAGGTCGCCGCGTTCCGTGAAGCCCAGGACGTGAAGCGGGACAAGGGCTACTTCGAACCGGCGCTGCGGCTCGCCGTCCGCGACGGGCTGGGGCTGCTGGGCCAGTTCGTCTACTACGACGCGATGGTCTACCACGGCCCGGGCAACGACTGGTTCAGCATGGGCGGCATCCGCGCCGCCGCCCTGGCAGAGGCCGACAGCCCGGCGGAGGGCGGCGACGAGAAGGCGTACCTGGACGCGTTCCTCGACGCCCGCCGCCAGGCGATGCTGGACAAGAGGCCGGGCGTGAACACCAGCCGCGTCGACACCGCCCAACGGCGCTTCCTCGACGAGGGGAACCTGGACCTCCGTACACCGCTGGAGTGGAAGGTGTACGGGGACACGTACAAGATCCCCTGAGGCGGGTCCGGCACCGAACGCGCCGCGGCGCCCGCCACGTCCGGTCGGGGACTGTGGCGAGCGCCGTGGTTGTTCGTTCCGTACGCCTTTGTACGGGACGTTTGTGGGGTGACCGTCAGGTCACACTCATGACCCTCAGACCATCAGGGAACGGTCCGTCGGGCGGATCGGGGCCGGGAGTTCGCTCGCGCCCGTGAGGAAGCGGTCGACTCCGCGAGCCGCCGAGCGGCCCTCGGCGATGGCCCACACGATGAGGGACTGGCCGCGGCCGGCGTCACCGGCGACGTACACGCCCGGGACGTTGGTCGCGAAGTCGGCGTCGCGGGCGATGTTGCCGCGCTCGTCGAGGTCCAGGCCGAACTGCGAGACGAGGCCGTTGTCCTGGTCGGTGCCGGTGAAGCCCATGGCGAGGGTGACCAGTTGCGCGGGGATCTTGCGCTCCGTGCCCGGCTTCTGCGTCAGCTTGCCGTCGACGAACTCGACCTCGGTGAGGTGCAGCCACTGCACGTCGCCGTGCTCGTCGCCCTCGAAGTGGGTCGTCGAGACGGAGTAGACGCGCTCGCCGCCCTCCTCGTGCGCCGAGGTGACCTTGTAGAGCATCGGGAAGGTCGGCCAGGGCTGCCCCGGGTTCCGCTCCTCGCCCGGCTGCGGCATGATCTCCAGCTGCGTGACGGAGGCCGCGCCCTGGCGGTGGGCGGTGCCCACGCAGTCCGCGCCGGTGTCGCCGCCGCCGATCACGACCACGTGCTTGCCCTCGGCGGAGACCGGCGGGGCCACGAAGTCGCCCTCCTGGACCTTGTTGGCCAGGGGCAGGTACTCCATCGCCTGGTAGACACCCTTCAACTCCCGCCCGGGGACGGGGAGATCACGGGCGGTCGTCGCACCGGCGGCGATCACGACGGCGTCGTACCGCTTGCGCAGGTCCGTCGCCTTGAGGTCGCGGCCGATCTCGATGCCCGTACGGAAGCGGGTGCCCTCCGCACGCATCTGCTCGATACGGCGGTTGATGTGCCGCTTCTCCATCTTGAACTCGGGGATGCCGTAGCGCAGGAGGCCGCCGATGCGGTCCGCGCGTTCGTACACCGCGACCGTGTGACCGGCCCGCGTCAGCTGCTGGGCGGCGGCGAGACCGGCCGGACCCGAGCCGATGACCGCGACCGTCTTGCCGGAGAGGCGCTCCGGGGCCTGGGGGGCGACATCGCCCGTCTCCCAGGCCTTGTCGATGATCGAGACCTCGACGTTCTTGATGGTGACCGCGGGCTGGTTGATGCCCAGCACACACGCCGACTCGCACGGAGCCGGGCACAGGCGGCCGGTGAACTCCGGGAAGTTGTTGGTGGCGTGCAGCCGCTCGGATGCCGACGTCCAGTCCTCGCGGTAGGCGTAGTCGTTCCACTCGGGGATCAGGTTCCCCAGCGGACAGCCGTTGTGACAGAACGGGATACCGCAGTCCATGCAGCGGCTTGCCTGCTTGCTGATGATCGGCAGCAGGGAGCCGGGAACGTAGACCTCGTTCCAGTCCTTGAGACGTACGTCCACCGGGCGGGACTTGGCGACCTCGCGGCCGTGGTTCAGAAAGCCCTTGGGATCAGCCATTGGTCGCCGCCTCCATCATCTTCTCGGTGATCTCGGTCTCGGTGAGACCGGCCTGCTCGGCGGCGGCCTTGGCGGCGAGCACTGCCTTGTACGTGCTGGGGATGATCTTGCTGAAGCGCTCGACGGCGACGTCCCACTCGGCCAGGAGCTTCCCGGCGACCGTCGAGCCGCTCTCCTCCTGGTGCCGGCGCACGACATCGTGCAGCCACAGCTTGTCGGAGTCGTCGAGGGCCTCGACCGCGTCCACGTTGCCGACGTTGACGTTGTCGCGGTCCAGGTCGATGACGTACGCGATACCGCCCGACATACCGGCCGCGAAGTTACGGCCCGTCTCGCCGAGGACGACCGCGTGACCGCCGGTCATGTACTCGCAGCCGTGGTCGCCCACGCCCTCGGAGACCACCGTGGCACCGGAGTTGCGGACACAGAACCGCTCGCCCGTACGACCGCGCAGGAACAGTTCGCCGCCGGTCGCGCCGTACGCGATCGTGTTGCCCGCGATGGTGGAGAACTCGGCGAGGTGGTCGGCGCCCCGGTCCGGGCGGACGATGACACGGCCACCCGACAGACCCTTGCCGACGTAGTCGTTGGCGTCGCCTTCGAGGCGCAGGGTGACACCGCGCGGCAGGAAGGCGCCGAAGGACTGGCCTGCGCTGCCGGTGAAGGTGATGTCGATGGTGTCGTCGGGCAGACCGGCCCCGCCGAACTTCTTCGTCACCTCGTGGCCGAGCATCGTGCCGACCGTGCGGTTGATGTTGCGGATGGCGACCTGGGCGCGGACCGGCTGGGCGTCGGTCGCGCTGGACGCGGCGAGGGCGTCGGCGGCGAGCTTGATCAGCTCGTTGTCGAGCGCCTTCTCCAGGCCGTGGTCCTGCTCGATGACCTGGTGGTAGGCCGCGCCCTCGGGCAGTTCGGGCACGTAGAAGAGCGGGGCCAGGTCCAGGCCCTGTGCCTTCCAGTGGTTCACGGCGCGCTCGACGTCGAGCGTGCCGGCCTGGCCGACGGCCTCCTCGATGGTGCGGAAGCCCAGCTCGGCGAGGATCTCGCGGACCTCTTCGGCGATGAACTGGAAGAAGTTCACGACGTACTCGGCCTTGCCCGCGAACCGGTCGCGGAGCACCGGGTTCTGGGTGGCGATGCCGACCGGGCAGGTGTCGAGGTGGCAGACGCGCATCATGACGCAGCCGGAGACGACGAGCGGCGCGGTCGCGAAACCGAACTCCTCGGCGCCGAGCAGCGCGGCGATGACGACATCGCGGCCGGTCTTCAGCTGGCCGTCGGTCTGGACGACGATACGGTCGCGCAGGCCGTTGAGCAGCAGGGTCTGCTGGGTCTCGGCGAGGCCCAGCTCCCAGGGACCACCGGCGTGCTTGAGGGACGTCAGCGGGGACGCACCCGTACCGCCGTCGTGGCCGGAGATGAGCACGACGTCCGCGTGCGCCTTCGAGACACCCGCGGCCACGGTCCCGACGCCGACCTCCGAGACCAGCTTCACGTGGATCCGCGCCTGCGGGTTCGCGTTCTTCAGGTCGTGGATCAGCTGGGCGAGGTCCTCGATGGAGTAGATGTCGTGGTGCGGCGGCGGCGAGATCAGACCGACACCGGGGGTGCTGTGCCGGGTCTTGGCGACCCACGGGTACACCTTGTGGCCGGGCAGCTGGCCGCCCTCGCCGGGCTTGGCGCCCTGGGCCATCTTGATCTGGATGTCGTCCGCGTTGACCAGGTACTCGCTGGTCACACCGAAGCGGCCGGACGCGACCTGCTTGATCGACGACCGCCGCGCGGGGTCGTACAGACGGTCCGGGTCCTCGCCGCCCTCACCGGTGTTGGACTTGGCGCCCAGCTGGTTCATGGCGATGGCGAGCGTCTCGTGCGCCTCCAGGGAGATGGAGCCGTACGACATGGCGCCGGTGGAGAACCGCTTGACGATCTCGCTGACCGGCTCGACCTCGTCGATGGAGATCGAGGGCCGGTCCGACTTGAAGCCGAAGAGCCCACGGAGCGTCATGAGCCGCTCGGACTGCTCGTTCACACGGTCCGTGTACTTCTTGAAGATGTCGTAGCGGCGGGTGCGCGTGGAGTGCTGGAGGCGGAAGACCGTCTCCGGGTCGAACAGGTGCGGCTCGCCCTCGCGGCGCCACTGGTACTCGCCGCCTATGTCGAGAGCACGGTGGGCGGGCGCGATGCCGCTCGCCGGGTACGCCTTGGCGTGCCGGGCGGCGACCTCCTTCGCGATGACGTCGATGCCGACGCCGCCGATCTTGGTGGCGGTGCCGAGGAAGTACTTCTCGACGAAGGCCGTGTCGAGACCGACGGCCTCGAAGACCTGGGCGCCCCGGTAGGAGGCGACGGTCGAGATGCCCATCTTGGACATGACCTTGAGGACGCCCTTGCCGAGCGCGTAGATCAGGTTGCGGATGGCCTGCTCGGGCTCGATGCCGGGCAGGAAGGTACCCGCGCGGACGAGGTCCTCGACGGACTCCATCGCCAGGTACGGGTTCACGGCGGCGGCGCCGAAGCCTATGAGCAGGGCGACGTGGTGGACCTCGCGGACGTCACCGGCCTCGACCAGCAGGCCCACCTGGGTGCGCTGCTTGGTGCGGATGAGGTGGTGGTGGACGGCGGCGGTGAGCAGCAGCGAGGGGATCGGCGCGTGCTCGGCGTCCGAGTGGCGGTCCGACAGGACGATGAGACGGGCGCCGTTGTCTATCGCGGCGTCGGCCTCGGCGCAGATCTCGTCGATGCGGGCGGCGAGGGAGTCGCCGCCGCCACTGACCCGGTAGAGGCCGGAGAGGGTCGCGGCCTTCATGCCGGGCATGTCGCCGTCGGCGTTGATGTGGATGAGCTTGGCCAGCTCGTCGTTGTCGATCACCGGGAAGGGCAGGGTGACGCTACGACAGGAGGCGGCGCTCGGCTCCAGCAGGTTGCTGGCGGGGCCGAGGGAGGAGCGCAGGCTGGTGACCAGTTCCTCGCGGATGGCGTCCAGCGGCGGGTTGGTGACCTGCGCGAACAGCTGGGTGAAGTAGTCGAAGAGCAGTCGCGGACGCTCGCTCAGCGCGGCGATCGGCGAGTCGGTGCCCATCGAGCCGAGCGGCTCGCCGCCGGTCTTGGCCATCGGCGCGATGATGACGCGCAGCTCCTCCTCCGTGTAACCGAAGGTCTGCTGGCGGCGGGTGACCGAGGCGTGGGTGTGCACGATGTGCTCGCGCTCGGGCAGGTCGGACAGCTCGATCTCGCCGGCTTCGAGCCACTCCGCGTAGGGCTGCTCGGCGGCGAGGCCGGCCTTGATCTCGTCGTCCTCGATGATGCGGTGCTCGGCGGTGTCGACGAGGAACATCTTGCCGGGCTGCAGGCGGCCCTTGCGGACGACCTTCGCGGGGTCGATGTCGAGGACGCCGACCTCGGAACCGAGGACGACGAGGCCCTCGTCGGTGACCCAGTAGCGGCCGGGGCGCAGACCGTTGCGGTCGAGGACCGCGCCGACCTGGACGCCGTCGGTGAAGGTGACACAGGCCGGGCCGTCCCAGGGCTCCATCATCGTGGAGTGGAACTGGTAGAAGGCGCGCTGTGCCGGATCCATCGTGCCGTGGTTCTCCCACGCCTCCGGGATCATCATCAGCACGGAGTGCGGCAGCGAACGCCCACCGAGGTGGAGCAGTTCGAGCACCTCGTCGAAGGACGCCGAGTCGGAGGCGTCCGGCGTACAGATGGGGAAGACGCGCTCCAGCCCCTTGTCGCCGAACAGGTCGCTGACCAGCTGCGACTCACGCGCGGCCATCCAGTTCCGGTTGCCCTTGACCGTGTTGATCTCGCCGTTGTGCGCGACGAAGCGGTACGGGTGGGCGAGCGGCCACGACGGGAAGGTGTTCGTGGAGAAGCGCGAGTGGACGAGCGCGACGGCCGACGCGAAGCGGCGGTCGGACAGGTCGGGGAAGAAGGGCTCCAGCTGACCGGTGGTCAGCATGCCCTTGTAGACGATGGTCCGCGCGGAGAGCGAGGGGAAGTAGACGCCGACCTCGCGCTCGGCGCGCTTGCGCAGCGCGAAGGCCTTGCGGTCGAGGTCGATGCCCGTGGCGGGCACCGCGGCGCTGTCCGCGACGAAGATCTGCCGGAAGGCGGGCATCGTCGAACGGGCGGTGGCGCCAAGAAGCCCGGGGGCGGTAGGCACCTCACGCCAGCCAAGGACGATGAGTCCCTCGTCGGCGGCGATCGTCTCGATACGTGAGACGGTCTCGGCGATGGTCAGGGCCGCGTCGGTCGCCGTCTCCTCCGGGAGGAAGGCGATGCCGACCGCGTAGGAGCCGGCCTCGGGCAGCTCGAATCCGGCCACCTCACGGAAGAACGCGTCCGGGACCTGCGAGAGAATGCCGGCGCCGTCACCGGAGTCGGGCTCGGAGCCGGTGGCACCGCGGTGCTCCAGGTTGCGAAGAACCGTGAGCGCCTGCTCGACCAGCGCGTGGCTCGCCTCGCCGGTGAGGGTGGCCACGAAGCCGACGCCACAGGCGTCGTGCTCGTTGCGGGGGTCGTACATACCCTGCGCAGCAGGGCGAGCATCCATGAAGGACCACTTCTGGCCATTCTCGGAATGCTGGGACGGCTGGCGCGGCGTACGCATCGGCTCTCCCGTCGTCGTCGTGTGGCATATGCATTAAGCCGAGGGACGACGTTGGCCCTCTTGGAGTGCAAAATTTCGTGCAGGTTACATGATGGGACGGTTCTCGGGAACCGGATACTACGTACCAACATGCGGACACCGTCGTGTGCGGCGTGATGACCGCGCTGCGGTGGAAGTAATGGGGGTCGAAGCGGACAGATCGATGTCCTTCGACCCATGGCAAGGGGAGCGTCGTCGCCCACCTCGCGGGTGCGCCGCAGGCTTCGTTGCCCACAGCGCTTACGGCTCATGCCCAGTGGTTAAGCGTTCGAAACCAGCGAGTAACGGCTACTTATACGGCCCAACGCATAAGTGAGCGATTTCCTATCCTACGGCCGCACCGAACAGGTTGCCCAGGGCGTATGTCACACCGGCCGCCGCCCCACCCAGCGCGAGCTGCCTGAGCCCACTGAACCACCAGGTCCGTGCGGTCACCCGGGCCACGACAGCCCCACACCCGAAGAGCCCGACGAGCGCGACCAGCACGGCGGGCCACAGCGCGGTCGCCCCGAGCAGATAAGGGAGTACGGGAAGCAGCGCACCGAGCGCGAACGCCCCGAAGGACGAAACAGCGGCGACGGCAGGCGAGGGCAGGTCACCGGGATCGACACCCAGTTCCTCACGGGCATGTATCTCGAGTGCCTGCTCGGGATCGCGCGAGAGCTGCCGGGCGACTTCACGGGCAAGCTTCGGCTCGACACCCCGGGACTGGTACAGAGCGGCCAACTCCCGCTCCTCATCCTTGGGATGCTTCGTCAACTCCCGCCGCTCGACGTCGAGTTCGGCTTCCACCAGCTCACGCTGGGAGGCGACGGAGGTGTACTCGCCGGCGGCCATGGAGAAGGCGCCGGCGGCAAGCCCGGCGAGCCCGGTGATGACAACGGTCTGATGCGAAACAGCGCCACCGGCGACACCGGTCATCAGGGCGAGATTGGAGACAAGCCCGTCCATGGCCCCGAAAACAGCGGGCCGCAGCCACCCCCCGCTCACATCCCGGTGGGTGTGATTGTCCCGGTGCGCCTCATGCAGCGCAGCCCCACTCTCGATGACAGCCACACCATCCCCCATCCCACTCCGGACATTGCCGGAGCAAACCTAGACTTATTCCAACTCTCGACAACACCAAAAATACGCCGCGAATTCCCCCCTCGCCAGCAAGGAAAGGCTGCCCTCACCTGCACATTCACCGTGATCGCTCATCCGTAGGGGTGCTCGCACAAATGTCGACCGGGTGACGCTGGGGCGCCACAGGCTCGTGCGAACGCCTCCGGTGGGACAGTTCCGCAAAGGGTTCCGCTCCCCGCGCGGGAGCCCCCGGAACCCTCCGGAGGAGAGGCCGCGTATGGCATCGATCGCCTGCATTCCCTCGGTCCCGGCGCCCGGAGACGCCGCCGTCCTGCGCGACAGAGCACGCGGCGCCCTGCTGGGTCTGGCCGTGGGGGACGCGCTCGGCGCCCCCGCCGAGAACATGAAGCCCTCGGAGATCCGCGCCCGCTGGGGCCGCATCACCGGCTACGTGGCCGAGAACCCCTCCGGTACGGACGACACGGAGTACGCGATCTTCTCGGGCCTTCTCCTGGCCCGGCACGGCTCGGCCCTCACCCCGGCCCATGTGGAGGCGGCCTGGCACCAGTGGATCGCCGACCTCGACGAGGGCCCGTTCCGGGGCGCGGGTTTCAGCGAACGA
This sequence comes from Streptomyces sp. NPDC002156, assembly GCF_053593675.1. Classification (NCBI taxonomy): domain Bacteria; kingdom Bacillati; phylum Actinomycetota; class Actinomycetes; order Kitasatosporales; family Streptomycetaceae; genus Streptomyces; species Streptomyces sp. NPDC002156. The sequence continues at coordinate 17,900 of NZ_JBSFDA010000192.1, forward strand.
GGCACGCTGGAGAACCTCCGCCGAGGCTTGGCTGCCCCGATCTCAGCTCAACACCGCCACGCGTGGAGCGACGGCCTGGCGATGCGCGCGGCCCCCTTCGGCGTCTTCGCGGCGGGCCGCCCGGCCGAGGCAGCCCGTCTGGTGGCGATCGACGGTTCGGTGAGCCACGACGGCGAGGGCATCTACGGCGGCCAGGCGGTGGCGGCGGGCGTGGCGGCGGCGATGGCGGGCGCACCGACGATCGCGGTGGTGGCATCGGCCCTGGCGGTGGTCCCCGACGACAGCTGGACGGCCCGCTCCCTCCGCCGGGCGGTGGCGGTGGCCCACCGAGGCGAACGGGCGGTCCGCTCCGCGGTGGTGATCGGCGGCTACCCGTGGACGGACCTGGCCCCGGAAGCCGTAGCCCTGGCCTTCGGCGCGTATGCGGCAGCCGACGGCGACTTCAAGGAATCGGTCCTGACAGCCGTCAACATGGGCCGCGACGCGGACACGACAGCAGCGGTGGCAGGCGCCCTGGCAGGCGCGACACGCGGCGCCTCGGCGATCCCGCCGGACTGGGCGGAGGCAATCGGCCCGGCCCGAGGCACCTGCCTCCCCTCCATGGCGGGCCACCACGTCCTCGACGTGGCGGAACTGCTGACCCCGGGCGAGGGCGGCAAGTGGGGAGCGAAGCCGGTGGTACGGGAGCAGGCAGAGTACGTCCTCGCCGCGGACGAGGACACGGCGACGGAAACGGAGGTACAGCTGTGAACCCACTCCAGGCAGCGCCCCTGCTGCACTTTCCCACCACGGGCGCGGCCATCTCAGCCCGTCCGGCGTTCGAGAACCAGGCCCATCCCACCCGAGCTTCCCACCCACCCACCGACCGGCACCATCCAGCCCGTCCAGCGTTCGAGAACCAGACCCACCCCACCCGAGCTACCCACCCACCCACCGACCGGCACCTGTATTTCCGTACCGGACACATGCCCACGGCCCGCGACAACCCACAGCCTGTGGACAACCGGACGCCCCTCGGACC
>NZ_JBSFDA010000193.1:0-18627 GCF_053593675.1 Streptomyces sp. NPDC002156
GTCGTCTCCGACACGCGGTAGTGCTCCGAGAGCGCGGGGAGGGTCGGGATCTGGTCGCCCGCGCTGAACTCACCGGACGAGATGCGACGACGCATCTTGACGCCAATCGGTTCGTTCTTGTGATGCGCAGGACACCCCGACGGACCACGCCGCGTTGTACAACGTAAGCTGTACCAGTGCTGAATCGCGGCAAGTAGGGCGATACCGCGCGACACCCGGCATCGGACCGCCGCGCGGACGGCTGGGCGGCGTGTCCGAAATAGTGCCCATTGGGTCAGCAGTGTAGAACGGGAGATGTGACGGCGATGGCTACGGAAACTCCCCAGCTCCCCACAGCGTGTGCCGTCCCCGCCCCGGGCAGTGAACGGTGACGGCGACCGGTCATGCGCGCACCGCCGCCGACCCGGAGCGCGGCACGCTCGACAAGGCCGCGGACGAGAACTTCCCCGTGGCACCCTTCTTTTTGCCCAAGGCCTGGCGCACCGACCTCATGGCCGTCTACGGCTTCGCCCGCCTCGTCGACGACATCGGCGACGGCGACCTCGCCCCCGGCGGCGCCGACGCCCGGCTGCTCGGCGTCGCCCCCGAAGCGGCCGACGACCGGCTCGCCCTCCTCGACGCCTTCGAGACCGACCTGCGCAGAGTCTTCGACGGCACCCCGCACCACCCTCTCCTGCGCCGGCTCCAGCCGACGGTGCGCCGCCGCGCCCTCACCCCCGAGCCGTTCCTCGGCCTGATCGCCGCCAACCGCCAGGACCAGCAGGTCAAGCGGTACGAGACGTACGACGACCTCCTCGCCTACTGCGAGCTGTCCGCCAACCCCGTCGGTCGCCTCGTCCTCGCCGTCACCGGCACCGCGACGCCCGAGCGGATCCGCCGCTCCGACGCCGTGTGCACGGCCCTCCAGATCGTCGAACACCTCCAGGACGTCGCCGAGGACCTCGGCCGCGACCGGATCTATCTGCCCGCCCAGGACATGAAGCGCTTTCACGTCCAGGAGGCGGATCTCGCCGTCCCCACCGCAGGAGCGTCGGTGCGCGCACTGATCGCATACGAAGCGGAACGCGCGCGTGACCTGCTGAATGAAGGCACCCCCCTCGTGGGTAGCGTCCACGGCAGGCTGAAGCTGCTGCTCGCGGGTTTCGTGGCGGGGGGAAAAGCGGCAATCCAAGCGATCGCCGCCGCCGAATACGACGTACTTCCCGGCCCGCCCAAGCCCGGCAGGATCCAGTTGCTGCGCCAGGTGGGCACAACCCTGCGAGGAGAGGGGTGATCCGGACCGTGGAGTCGGAACCACACGTGTCCGCACCGGTACTCGCCGCCTACACCTACTGCGAGTCCGTCACCGGGCAGCAGGCCCGCAACTTCGCGTACGGCATCAGACTGCTGCCGACGCCGAAGCGGCGCGCCATGTCCGCTCTGTACGCGTTCTCGCGGCGCGTCGACGACATCGGTGACGGCACACTGGCCCCCGAGGTCAAGGCGGCACGGCTGGAGGACACCAGAGCACTGCTCACCCGGGTGCGCGAGGGCGCGGTCGACGAGGACGACACCGATCCCGTCGCGGTCGCCCTCAGTCACGCGGGGACGCACTTCCCGATCCCGCTCGGCGGCCTCGACGAGCTCATCGACGGCGTCGTGATGGACGTACGCGGTGAGACCTACGAGACCTGGGACGACCTGAAGGTCTACTGCCGCTGTGTGGCCGGGGCCATCGGGCGGTTGTCCCTGGGCGTGTTCGGCACGGAGAAGGGCGCGCGGGGAGCGGAACGCGCCTCGGAGTACGCCGACACGCTGGGGCTCGCCCTCCAGCTCACCAACATCCTGCGGGACGTCCGCGAGGACGCCGAGGGCGGGCGGACCTATCTGCCGTCCGACGACCTCGCCAAGTTCGGCTGCTCGGCCGGGTTCAGCGGGCCGAACCCGCCGGAGGGCTCCGACTTCGTGGGCCTCGTCCACTTCGAAGTACGGCGCGCCCGCGCCCTGTTCGCCGAGGGCTACCGGCTGCTGCCCATGCTCGACCGGCGCAGCGGCGCCTGTGTCGCCGCCATGGCCGGCATCTACCGACGGCTCCTCGACCGCATCGAGCGCGAGCCGGAGGCGGTGCTGCGCGGCCGGGTCTCGCTGCCCGGACGCGAGAAGGCGTACGTCGCGGTGCGCGGCCTGTCCGGTCTGGACGCCCGGCATGTCTCCCGGCGGACCGTCAGGAGGCGGGCCTGATGGACAATTCGGCCCAAGGTGATGTGACCGAGACGAAACGGCGCGCAACCCTCCGGTCGGGGACGGCGTCCCTGACTTCAACGGCCTGCCGTGCGGCGTTCATCCGGCGCGGCGGGTGCACAGGGGGGAGTGCGCGATGAGCGACGGTACGCAGCCCGGAGAACGTCCGGGCCACCACGGTGAGAAGAGCGCCGTGGTGGTCGGCGGCGGACTGGCGGGCATCACCACGGCACTGTCCCTGGCCGACGCCGGGGTCCGCGTCACCCTGCTCGAAGGCAGGCCGCGCCTCGGCGGGCTCGCCTTCTCCTTCCAGCGCGACGGACTCACCGTCGACAACGGCCAGCATGTGTACCTGCGTTGCTGCACCGCCTACCGCTGGTTCCTCGACCGCATCGACGCCGCCGAACTCGCCCCGGTGCAGGCACGTCTCGACGTGCCGGTCGTCGACGTGGCGAAACCCGCCGGACGGCGCCTGGGCAGACTTCGGCGCGATCCGCTGCCCGTACCTCTGCATCTCGGGCGCAGCCTGGCCACGTATCCGCACCTCTCGCTCGCCGAGCGCGCCAGAGTAGGGCGTGCCGCACTCGCGCTCAAGGCACTGGACCTCGCCGACCCGGCGCTGGACGCACAGGACTTCGGCAGCTGGCTGGCCGCGCACGGTCAGTCGCCGCGTGCCGTCGAGGCACTGTGGGACCTGGTGGGGGTCGCCACCCTCAACGCGGTGGCCGGGGACTCGTCCCTCGGGCTCGCCGCGATGGTGTTCAAGACCGGTCTGCTGTCCGACCCGGGCGCGGCCGACATCGGCTGGGCGCGCGTCCCGCTGGGCGAACTGCACGACACTCTGGCCCGCAAGGCGCTCGACTCCGCGGGCGTGCGTACCGAAGTCCGTACACGCGTCACCTCCATCCAACACAACGAGAACGGCCGTTGGAGCGTTCAGGTTCCCGGCGAAACCCTCGACGCGGACGCCGTCGTGCTCGCCGTGGCCCAGCAGGAGGCGCACGATCTTCTGCCCGCGGGTGCGCTCGACGCCCCCGAGCGGCTGCTGGAGATCGGCACCGCGCCCATTCTCAACGTGCATGTGGTGTACGACCGGAAGGTGCTGAGCACGCCGTTCCTCGCGGCGCTCGGCAGCCCGGTGCAGTGGGTGTTCGACCGGACCGAGGCGTCCGGGCTCGGCGGCGACGGCCAGTACCTGGCGCTGTCGCAGTCGGCCGCGCACGACGAGATCGACGAGCCCGTGGCGGCGCTGCGCGAGCGGTATCTCCCGGAGCTGGAGCGGCTGTTGCCCCGCGCGCGGGGCGCGGAGGTACGGGATTTCTTCGTCACCCGGGAGCGGACAGCGACGTTCGCCCCCACCCCCGGCGTCGGTCGGCTGCGGCCCGGCGCCCGCACCAAAGCCCCCGGCCTTTACCTGGCCGGTTCGTGGACCGCCACGGGGTGGCCCGCGACCATGGAGAGTGCGGTCCGCAGCGGCGTCAGTGCGGCCGGCGCCGCGCTGGGCGCCCTGGGCCGGCCCCGCCATCACCTCTTCGACGTAGAGGAGGCAGCGTGATGCTCGATCATCCGCAGGCGACGGGGCTCCGCACCCCCAGCACCGCATCTAGAGGAGAGACTGTGCCCACTGTGCCCCCGGCCCCGAAGGCTGCCGACGTAGTGGACGTGACCGCGCTCCTGGAGCGCGGCCGGACCCTGGCCACTCCGGTGCTGCGGACGGCGATCGACCGTCTCGCGGCCCCCATGGACACCGTCTCCGCCTACCACTTCGGCTGGATCGACGCCCAGGGCCGGCCCGCGGCCGGCGACGGCGGCAAGGCCGTACGCCCGGCGCTCGCCGTCCTGTCCGCCGAGGTCACCGGCGCCGCACCCGAGGTCGGCATCCCCGGTGCGGTCGCCGTCGAGCTGGTGCACAACTTCTCGCTGCTGCACGACGACCTGATGGACGGCGACGAACAGCGCCGCCACCGCGACACCGTCTGGAAGGTGCACGGCCCCGCCCAGGCCATCCTCGTCGGCGACGCCCTGTTCGCGCTGGCCAACGAGATCCTCCTGGAACTCGGCACCGTCGAGGCAGGGCGTGCCACCCGCCGCCTCACCACCGCGACCCGTGCCCTCATCGACGGCCAGGCGCAGGACATCTCCTACGAGCACCGCGACCGCGTCAGCGTCGAGGAGTGCCTGGAGATGGAGGGCAACAAGACCGGCGCCCTGCTCGCCTGCGCCAGCTCCATCGGCGCGGTCCTCGGCGGCGCGGACGACCGCACCGCCGACACTCTGGAGAAGTACGGCTACCACCTCGGCCTGGCCTTCCAGGCCGTCGACGACCTCCTCGGCATCTGGGGCGACCCGGAGGCCACCGGCAAGCAGACCTGGAGCGACCTGCGCCAGCGCAAGAAGTCCCTGCCCGTCGTCGCCGCCCTCGCGGCGAGCGGCCCGGCCGCCGAGCAACTCGGCGACCTCCTCGCCGCCGACGCGAAGAGCAGCGACTTCGAGAACTTCTCCGAGGAGGAGTTCGCCGTCCGCGCCGCCCTGATCGAACAGGCGGGCGGCCGGGAGTGGACCGCCGAGGAGGCGCGCCGACAGCACACCATCGCCGTCGACGCACTGAACGCCATCGACATGCCCGACCGGGTGCGTGCGCAGTTCACGGCGCTCGCCGACTTCGTCGTCGTACGAAAGAGATGATCACTATCGGTCGAATAAGCCTCGCGTAGTCGCCGGCCGGCGCCGCGTTCCAGCGGCGCATCGGCCGACGGCGGACCCACAGCAGAGACATCCACTGCACGAAGGGGAAGCCATGACAGCGACGACCGACGGAAGCACCGGGGCACTGCCGCCCCGCGCTGCCTCGGCCAGCGAAACCGACACCGACGCCCCAGTGGCGGCAGGGGTTCAGGATGCCGCCGCGCGTGCCGTCAGGCGCGCCACCGAACATCTGCTCGCGCGGCAGGACGCCCAGGGCTGGTGGAAGGGCGACCTCGAGACCAACGTCACGATGGACGCCGAGGACCTGCTGCTCCGCCAGTTCCTGGGCATCCGCGACGAACAGACCACCCAGGCAGCCGCGTTGTTCATCCGCGGCGAGCAGCGCGACGACGGCACCTGGGCCACCTTCTACAGCGGACCCGCCGAACTCTCCGCCACCATCGAGGCGTACGTCGCCCTGCGGCTGGCCGGGGACGCCCCGGACGCGCCGCACATGGCGAAGGCGTCCGCCTGGATCCGCGACCGGGGAGGCATCGCCGCCGCCCGCGTCTTCACCCGGATCTGGCTGGCCCTGTTCGGCTGGTGGAAGTGGGACGACCTCCCCGAACTCCCGCCGGAACTCATCTACTTCCCGAAGTGGATGCCGCTCAACATCTACGACTTCGGCTGCTGGGCCCGGCAGACCATCGTGCCGCTCACCATCGTCAGCGCCAAGCGCCCGGTCCGCCCGGCGCCCTTCCCGCTCGACGAGCTGCACACCGACCCCGCGGTGCCCAACTCGGGCAAGTCCCTTGCTCCGCTGGTGAGTTGGGACGGTGCCTTCCAGCGGCTCGACAAGGCCCTGCACGGCTACCGCAAGGTCGCGCTGCGCAGGCTGCGCAAGGCCGCCATGAACGCGGCCGCCCGCTGGATCATCGAGCGCCAGGAGAACGACGGCTGCTGGGGAGGCATCCAGCCGCCCGCCGTCTACTCGGTGATCGCCCTGCACCTGCTCGGCTACGACCTCGAACACCCCGTCATGCGGGCCGGGTTGGAGTCCCTGGACCGCTTCACGGTGTGGCGCGAGGACGGGGCCCGGATGATCGAGGCCTGTCAGTCGCCGGTGTGGGACACCTGCCTCGCGGTCATCGCCCTCGCCGACGCGGGTGTGCCCGCCGACCACCCCCAACTGGTCAGGGCCGCCGACTGGATGTTGGGCGAGCAGATCGTCAGGCCCGGCGACTGGTCCGTACGCCGGCCCGAACTGCCGCCGGGCGGCTGGGCGTTCGAGTTCCACAACGACAACTACCCCGACATCGACGACACCGCCGAGGTCGTCCTCGCGCTGCGCCGCGTCCGGCACCACGATCCGGAGCGGGTCGAGAACGCCATCGGGCGCGGGGTCCGCTGGAACCTCGGGATGCAGTCGAAGAACGGCGCCTGGGGTGCCTTCGACGTCGACAACACCAGTCCGCTTCCCAACAAGCTGCCGTTCTGCGACTTCGGCGAGGTCATCGACCCGCCGTCCGCCGACGTCACCGCGCATGTCGTGGAGATGCTGGCGGTCGAGGGCATGTCCCACGATCCGCGCACCCGGCGCGGCATCGAGTGGCTGCTCGCCGAACAGGAGGCCGACGGCTCGTGGTTCGGCCGCTGGGGCGTCAACTACGTCTACGGCACCGGCTCGGTGGTGCCCGCGCTGACCGCCGCAGGGCTGCCCGCCGCGCATCCGGCGATCCGGCGCGCGGTGGACTGGCTGGAGAAGGTCCAGAACGACGACGGCGGCTGGGGCGAGGACCTGCGCTCCTACAACGACAGCAAGGCCTGGAGCGGCAAGGGCGCCTCGACCGCCTCCCAGACGGCCTGGGCGCTGCTGGCCCTCCTCTCCGCCGGGGAGCAGGACTCCAAGGCCGTCGAACGCGGAGTCGAGTGGCTCGCCGCGACCCAGCTGCCGGACGGCTCCTGGGACGAGCCGTACTTCACCGGCACCGGCTTCCCCTGGGACTTCTCGATCAACTACCACCTCTACCGCCAGGTCTTCCCGCTCACCGCGCTCGGCCGGTACGTCCACGGAGAGCCGTTCGCCGACGCCAAGGGGGGCTGATGGACAGGCAGCCCGAGCCGGCCCCGCTGCTGATCGCCTGTGCGCTCGGCATCGAACGGCTCGCCCTGCGCCGGGGCACGCGCGGCGACGGTCCCGTCACCGTGCTGCGTACGGGCATGGGGCCCGAGGCGGCCGAGGCGGCCGTCACCCGGGCGCTGGCCGACCCGGCGCTGCGCGACGCCGTCGTGCTGGCCACGGGCTTCTGCGCGGGACTGGCCCCCGGGATGCACCCCGGTGACCTGGTGGTCGCCGAGGAGACCCGGGACCCGCGCGGCGTCACCCGCTGTGACGGCGTCGAACTTCTCGTCAAGGAACTGGTGCGTGCCGTGCCCGGGCGCACCGTCCACACCGGCCCTCTCACCGGCTCCGACCACGTCGTACGAGGTCACGAGCGGTCGGATCTGCTCGCGACCGGCGCAATCGCGGTCGACATGGAGTCGGCGGCCACGCTCCACAGCGCCGTGCGCACGGGCGTGCGCCCGGTTGCGGCCGTACGGGTGGTCGTGGACGCTCCAGAACATGAACTCGTCCGGATCGGCACGGTACGCGGTGGAATATCGGCTTTCCGCGTTCTTCGTTCGGTCCTTCCAGCATTTGTCGAATGGCACCGTTCCTTGCTGCTCCCCAGGAGGTGAGACAGATGGCCATGCCGCTCCGCCAGACCATCAAGATCGCTACATATTTGGCCGAACAGAAACTCCGCAAGCGGGACAAGTTCCCGCTGATCGTCGAACTCGAACCGCTCTACGCCTGCAACCTCAAGTGCGAGGGCTGCGGCAAGATCCAGCATCCGGCGGGTGTGCTCAAGCAGCGCATGCCGGTCGCCCAAGCGGTCGGTGCGGTGCTGGAGTCCGGGGCGCCGATGGTGTCCATCGCGGGCGGCGAACCCCTGATGCACCCTCATATCGACGAGATCGTGCGGCAGTTGGTGGCAAAGAAGAAGTACGTCTTCCTCTGCACCAACGCCGTGCTGCTGCGCAAGAAGATGGACAAGTTCACGCCGTCGCCGTTCTTCGCGTTCGCCGTGCACATCGACGGTCTGCGTGAGCGGCACGACGAGTCCGTCGCGAAGGAAGGGGTGTTCGACGAGGCCGTGGCCGCCATCAAGGAGGCCAAGAAGCGCGGTTTCCGGGTCACCACCAACTCGACCTTCTTCAACACCGACACCCCGCAGACCGTCATCGAGGTGCTCAACTTCCTCAACGACGAGCTCCAGGTCGACGAGATGATGATCTCGCCCGCCTACGCCTACGAGAAGGCTCCCGACCAGGAGCACTTCCTTGGCGTCGAGCAGACCCGCGAGCTGTTCAAGAAGGCTTTCGGTGGCGGCAACCGGCGGCGCTGGAGGCTCAACCACTCCCCGCTCTTCCTGGACTTCCTGGAGGGCAAGGCGGACTTCCCGTGCACGGCGTGGGCGATCCCGAACTACTCGCTGTTCGGCTGGCAGAAGCCCTGCTACCTGATGAGCGACGGGTACGTGACCACGTACAAGGACCTCATCGAGAAGACCGACTGGGACGCCTACGGGCGTGGCAAGGACGACCGGTGTGCCAACTGCATGGCGCACTGCGGGTACGAGCCGACGGCCGTCATGGCCACCATGGGATCCCTGAAGGAGTCGCTGCGAGCCATGCGCGAGACCGTCGCCGGGAACAGGGAGTGACGTCGTGACCGCCATTTCCTTGGGCGTTCCCGAGGTACCGGTCCGTCCGATCGCCGAGCGCCGGGTCTCCCGGCGCATCGAGGTCGGGCCGGTGGCGGTCGGGGGCGGGGCCCCGGTGTCCGTGCAGTCGATGACGACGACGCGTACGTCGGACATCGGTGCCACGCTCCAGCAGATCGCCGAACTCACCGCGTCCGGCTGCCAGATCGTGCGTGTCGCCTGTCCCACGCAGGACGACGCGGACGCGTTGGCGACGATCGCGCGCAAGTCGCAGATCCCGGTGATCGCCGACATCCACTTCCAGCCGAAGTACGTGTTCGCCGCGATCGAGGCCGGCTGTGCGGCGGTGCGGGTGAACCCGGGCAACATCAAGCAGTTCGACGACAAGGTGCGGGAGATCGCGCGGGCCGCGGGCGACCACGGCACGCCGATCCGGATCGGGGTCAACGCCGGTTCCCTGGACCGGAGGTTGCTCCAGAAGTACGGCAAGGCGACCCCGGAGGCGCTCGTCGAGTCGGCGCTGTGGGAGGCGTCGCTGTTCGAGGAGCACGGCTTCCAGGACATCAAGATCTCCGTCAAGCACAACGACCCGGTGATCATGGTGAACGCCTATCGGCAGCTCGCCGAACAGTGCGACTACCCGCTGCACTTGGGCGTCACCGAGGCCGGTCCTGCCTTCCAGGGGACCATCAAGTCGGCTGTCGCTTTCGGGGCGTTGCTGAGCGAGGGCATCGGGGACACCATCCGGGTCTCGCTGTCGGCGCCGCCCGCCGAGGAGGTCAAGGTCGGCATCCAGATCCTGGAGTCGCTGAACCTGCGCCAACGGCGGCTGGAGATCGTGTCGTGTCCGTCCTGCGGGCGGGCCCAGGTCGACGTCTACAAGCTCGCCGATCAGGTCACAGCGGGCCTGGAGGGCATGGAAGTGCCGTTGCGCGTCGCGGTCATGGGGTGTGTGGTCAACGGCCCCGGCGAGGCGCGGGAGGCGGACCTCGGGGTCGCCTCCGGCAACGGCAAGGGGCAGATCTTCGTGAAGGGCGAGGTCATCAAGACGGTGCCCGAGTCGAAGATCGTGGAGACCCTGATCGAGGAGGCGATGAAGATCGCCGAACAGATGGAGCAGGACGGCGTCGCGTCGGGGGAACCGGCGGTCTCCGTGAGCTGAACAGCAGCACGGGCTGACGAGTACGGAAGAAGAGGGGGCCCGAGCGTGACGATTCTGGAGAACATCCGGGGACCACGCGACCTGAAGGCGCTGTCCGAGGCGGAACTCGGTGAACTGTCCGACGAGATACGGGAGTTCCTGGTGCACGCGGTCGCCAGGACCGGCGGCCATCTCGGGCCCAATCTGGGGGTGGTGGAACTCTCCATCGCGCTCCACCGGGTCTTCGAGTCACCGGTCGACCGCATCCTGTGGGACACCGGCCACCAGAGCTACGTGCACAAACTTCTGACGGGACGTCAGGACTTCTCCAAGCTGCGCGGCAAGGGGGGCCTGTCCGGCTATCCCTCGCGTGAGGAGTCCGAGCACGACGTCATCGAGAACAGCCACGCCTCCACCGCGCTCGGCTGGGCCGACGGGCTCGCCAAGGCCCGCCAGGTGCAGGGCGAGAAGGGGCATGTCGTCGCGGTGATCGGCGATGGCGCGCTCACCGGCGGGATGGCCTGGGAGGCGCTCAACAACATCGCGGCGGCCAAGGACCGGCCGCTGATCATCGTCGTCAACGACAACGAACGCTCCTACTCGCCGACCATAGGCGGCCTCGCCAACCACCTCGCGACCCTGCGGACGACGGACAGCTACGAGCAGGTGCTGGCCTGGGGCAAGGACGTGCTGCTGCGCACCCCCCTCATCGGCAACACCATCTACGAGTCGCTGCACGGCGCGAAGAAGGGGTTCAAGGACGCGTTCGCGCCGCAGGGCATGTTCGAGGACCTGGGGCTGAAGTACGTCGGCCCGATCGACGGGCACGACATCGGGGCGGTGGAGTCCGCGCTGCGGCGCGCGAAGCGGTTCCACGGGCCCGTGCTCATCCACTGTCTGACGGAGAAGGGGCGCGGTTACGAGCCCGCGCGCTCGCACGAGGAGGACCACTTCCACACCGTCGGCGTGATGGACCCGCTCACCTGCGAGCCCCTCGCGCCCTCCAACGGGCCTTCCTGGACCTCGGTGTTCGGCGACGAGATCGTGAAGATCGGGGAGGAGCGGGACGACGTGGTCGCGATCACGGCGGCCATGCTGCATCCCGTGGGCCTCGGCAAGTTCGCCGAACGGTTCCCGGATCGGGTCTGGGACGTCGGGATCGCCGAGCAGCACGCGGCCGTGTCGGCGGCGGGACTGGCGACAGGGGGTCTGCATCCCGTCGTCGCCGTGTACGCCACCTTCCTCAACCGTGCCTTCGACCAGCTGCTGATGGACATCGCACTGCACCGGTGCGGGGTGACCTTCGTGCTGGACCGCGCCGGTGTCACGGGAGTTGACGGAGCGTCACACAACGGCATGTGGGACCTGTCCATCCTTCAGGTCGTGCCCGGACTCCGCATCGCCGCCCCGCGCGACGCCGACCAACTCCGCGCCCAGCTGAGGGAAGCGGTGGCCGTCGACGACGCGCCCACCCTGATCCGGTTCCCCAAGGAGTCGGTCGGGCCGGCGATCGAGGCGGTCGGCCATGTGGGCGGGATGCATGTGCTGCACCGGTCCGAGAAGGCTGCCGACGTGCTCCTGGTGGCCGTCGGCGTGATGGCCCCGGTGTGTCTGCAGGCCGCCGAGCTGCTGGAGGCGCGCGGCATCAACTGCACGGTTGTGGACCCGCGTTGGGTCAAGCCCGTCGACCCCGCGCTGCCGGGCCTCGCCGCCGAACACCGCATGGTGGCCGTCGTCGAGGACAACAGCCGCGCGTCCGGGGTCGGCGCGGCGGTCGCGCTGGCTCTCGGTGATGCCGATGTCGACGTGCCCGTACGGCGGTTCGGGATCCCGGAGCAGTTTCTCGCGCACGCCAAGCGCGGTGAGGTGCTCGCCGACATCGGCCTCACGCCCGTCGAGATCGCGGGACGGATCGGCGCCGGGCTGGCCGTCAAGAACGAGCTGCCCAAGAACGAGCCGCCCAAGGGGAAGGCCAAGGAGAAACAGGAATGACAACCGCTGAACCCGGTTCCCCGTCGGGGGAGTTCGACCTCGGTGCGCTGCTGGCCGAGCGCGGCGCCGAACGCTACGAGCTGCACACCAAGCACCTCAACCACCAGCTCCCGCGCATGCTGCACACCATCGGCTTCGACAAGGTCTACGAGCGGGCCGAGGGCGCGTACTTCTGGGACGCGGACGGCGACGACTACCTCGACATGCTCGCCGGGTTCGGGGTGATGGGCCTCGGCCGCCATCACCCCGTGGTCCGCAAGGCGCTGCACGACGTCCTCGACGCCCAGCTCGCCGACCTCACCCGCTTCGACTGCCAGCCGCTGCCCGGGCTGCTGGCGGAGCGGCTCCTCACCCACAGTCCGCATCTGGACCGGGTGTTCTTCGGCAACAGCGGTACGGAGGCGGTGGAGACCGCGCTCAAGTTCGCCCGGTACGCCACCGGGAAGCCGCGCGTCCTGTACTGCTCGCACGCCTTCCACGGCCTGACAACCGGGTCCCTCTCGGTCAACGGCGAGGACGGCTTCCGGGACGGCTTCGCCCCGCTGCTGCCCGACACCGCCGTACCGCTCGGTGATCTCGACGCCCTGGCACGGGAGTTGAAGAAGGGCGATGTCGCCGCCCTGATCGTCGAGCCGATCCAGGGCAAGGGCGTGCACGAGTCGCCGCCCGGATATCTGCGTGCCGCCCAGGAGTTGCTGCACAAGCACAAGGCGCTGCTCATCGCGGACGAGGTGCAGACGGGCCTAGGGCGGACCGGCGACTTCTACGCCTATCAGCACGAGGAGGGGGTCGAGCCCGATCTGGTGTGCGTGGCGAAGGCGCTGTCGGGCGGGTATGTGCCCGTCGGTGCCACACTCGGCAAGGAGTGGATCTTCAAGAAGGTCTACTCGTCGATCGACCGCGTGCTCGTGCACTCGGCGAGCTTCGGGGGCAACGCCCAGGCGATGGCGGCCGGCCTCGCCGTGCTGTCGGTCATGGAGAACGAGCAGATCGTCGCCAACGCCCGGGCCACCGGGGACCAGTTGAGGACCAGACTGGCGGCGCTGGTCGACAAGTACGAGCTGCTGGCCGACGTACGCGGCCGGGGCCTGATGATCGGCATCGAGTTCGGGAAGCCCAAGTCGCTGAAGCTGCGCGGCCGTTGGACCATGCTCCAGGCCGCCCGCAAGGGGCTCTTCGCCCAGATGGTCGTCGTACCGCTGCTGCAACGGCACCGGATCCTGACCCAGGTCTCCGGCGACCACCTGGAGGTGATCAAGCTGATTCCGCCGCTGGTCGTCGGGGAGCGGGAGGTGGACCGGTTCGTGGACGCCTTCACCGCCGTGATGGACGACGCGCACGGCGGGAGCGGGCTGATGTGGGACTTCGGGAAGACGCTGGTCAAGCAGGCGGTGGCCAATAGATAGCCTGTGAACAGGACAACGGGTTTTGCCTCTGAGGCAAGAAGTTTGCCCCGGAGGCAAAACTGCGGCTGAATGGAGGGCATGAGCCTTCCCGAGGAGTCCGGGCCGGTCGAGGACCTGCCCGTCGTCGCACCGCAGCTCCGGGCGCTGCGCCGCCGGGCCGCCCTCACCCTGGAGGCCGCCGCCCGGGCCGCCGGGCTGTCGCCCGCCCACCTCTCCCGTCTGGAGACGGGGCAGCGCCAGCCCTCGCTGCCGATGCTGCTCGGGCTCGCGCGTATCTACAGTACGACGGTTTCCGAACTGCTCGGTGAGACGGTCGCCGACCGGGACGCCGTCGTGCGTGCCGCCGACATGGAGCCGACGGCCGCCGGCGGCTGGTCGTACTGGCAGGCCGGTGCCTCCGGACGCGGAATGCAGGCGCTGCGCGTCCATGTGCCGTACGGGGCGCAGGGCGACATCGTGCGCGTCCACCCCGGCGAGGAGTGGCTGTACGTCCTCAAGGGACGGCTGCGGCTGCGCCTCGGCGACACCGCCCACATCCTCGCGCCGGGGGACAGCGCGCACTTCGACTCGCTGACCCCGCACCGCCTCGCCGCCGACGGCCGCGACGGCACCGACCTGCTCTTCGTCCACACCCTGCTGCAGAGCCCCACCGCCGCGCTCTGCCTCGGCCCGACCCCTGGAGTCACGCCATGACGGACATGGAAGAGAAGTTCCCCCGGGCCCTGTGGGTCCGGCTGATCATCTACATCGCGGTCGGGCACGTCTTCGCCGCCTTCATCTACCTGCTGTTCGAGGTGGGCGCGAAGCAGTAGCCCGCACAGGCCGCGGGCTCAGTCGAGGAGCCGTTCGCGCAGTCGCTCCCGCGTCTCCGGGCTGACGCCCAGCCCCTGTGTCAGATAGCTGTCGACGCTGCCCCAGGTCTCCTCGACCGTCTCCATGGCCGTCGTCAGATACTCGGGCCGGGTGCCGAAGAGCGGGTTGAGCAGCTCCAGGACCTCGGGGCTGTAGACCTGGGCGCCGGAGCCGTTGCGGCGCACCTTGTAACGTCGGTGCTGCGCGTTCGACTCCATGTAGTCGGCCACGATGGCATCGCGCTCCACCCCGACGGCGAGCAGCGTCACCGCGATGGACAGACCCGCGCGGTCCTTGCCGGCCGCGCAGTGCATCAGGGCCGGGACACTGTCCTCGGCCAGCGCGTGCAGCATCCGGGAGTGCTCGGCCGTGCGGTCCCGGATGATCTCGCGGTAGGAGTTGATCATCCGCTGCTCGCCCTTGCCGTCGGCCAGCAGGCTGCGCAGCTCGTCGAGATCGCCGTCCCGGACCATCTTCCAGAACTCCGCGCCGTGCGCCGGGTCGGACAGCGGGATGTTCACGTTGCGCACACCCGCCAGCTCGACGTCCTGCCCCTCCAGTTTGATGTCCGCCGCGTTCCGGAAGTCGAAGATCGTGTGCAGCCCGAGGGAGCCGAGGAACGCCGCGTCCTCGTCGGTCGCGTGGGCGAGATGACCGCTGCGGAACAGTCTCCCGGGCGCCACCCGCCGGCCGTCCACGGTCGGCAGCCCGCCCACGTCACGGAAGTTTCGTACGCCGCCCAGCTCGGGCTCGGTCGACGGGACCTGCTGCGTCACGAGGGCTCCCTCCCACACCGCCCCGCGGACGCTGCTCGTCGACGGGCGCGCTTCGACGATACGACATGGGTGAACAGGCCAAGGAGTTTTCCACAGGCGTTGCCGTCGACGGCCGTGGCGCCGATGATGTTGAGACTTGGGCGCGCCTGTTCGGATCTGTGGGGACATGATGCTGGAAATCGCCGGAACCGGTCGTACGTGGCTTCTCTCGGGGCCCACGAGCAGTTACGCCGTCCATCTCACCGAGGGCGACGAACTGCTGCATCTGCACTGGGGCCCGCGGGTCGCCCTCGCCGACGCGGAGGCGCTCGCCGTCCGTCCGCTGCCGGACTACTGGCCCTTCGAGTCCCCGCTCGACGGCCGCGAGGAGTACCCGGTCGAGGGCGGCCCCCGTTTCGTACGGCCCGCCCTGTCCGTGCGGACCGACGAGAGCCGGGGCACCGAGTGGCGGTTCGAGGCGTACGAGACCGAGGAGGACGAACTCCGGCTGATGTTCCGGGACGCCGGGCTGTCCATCACGCTCCACTACCGGATGCGCCACGACGTGGTCGAGCGCTGGGTGACCCTCACCCATGACGCGCCCGACGGAACCGGCCCCCTGGAGCTGCTCCGCGCGGACTCCGCCACCTGGACGCTCCCCGACCGCGACGGCTGGCGCCTCTCCCAGTTGCACGGGCGCTGGGCCGCCGAGTCCCGGCTCGTGAAGGCTGATCTCACCTACGGTGAGAAGGTCATCGGCAGCCGACGCGGGCACACCGGGCATCAGCATCTGCCCTGGGTGGCGCTCGACACCGACGCGACCGAGGAGAGCGGCGAGGTGTACGCGTGCGCGCTCGGCTGGTCGGGGTCGTGGCGGATCGCCGTCGCCCAACTGCCCGACGCGCGCGTGCAGATCACCGGCGGGGCGGGGTACGACGACTCCGGGCTGCTGCGGCTGTCGGCCGGGGAGTCCTTCGTCACGCCGGTCTTCGCGGGGCTGTGGACCGACTCCGGGCACGGTGGGGCGAGCCGGGCGTGGCACGCGTACCAGCGCGCGTTCGTCGTCCCGGACGCCGACCGGGACCGGCCCGTGCTCTACAACTCCTGGGAGGCCACCGAGTTCGACATCTCCGAGGAGCAGCAGGGGACGCTGGCCCGGCGGGCCGCCGCGATCGGCGTCGAGCTGTTCGTCGTGGACGACGGCTGGTTCGGGACCCGCACCAGCGACCGGGCCGGCCTCGGCGACTGGACGCCCAACCCCGACCGCTTCCCCGCGGGACTGAAGCCGCTCGCCGAGTACGTGCACGCCCTGGGGATGCGGTTCGGCATCTGGGTCGAGCCCGAGATGGTCAACCCGGACAGCGAGCTGTACCGCGCACACCCCGACTGGGTGCAGTTCCAACCGGGACGAAAGCGGACGGAGTTCCGCAATCAGCTCGTACTGAACCTCGCGCGCGAGGATGTCCGGCAGTATCTCTGGGAGCAGCTCGACGGGCTGCTCTCCAGCGCCCCGATCGACTATGTGAAGTGGGACTTCAACCGCTGCTTCACCGACGCCGGCTGGCCCGGCGAGGACTATCCGCAGCGCCTGTGGGTCGACCACGTGCACGGGCTGTACGCCCTGCTGGACCGGCTGCGGGCCGCCCACCCGGACGTCGCCTTCGAGTCCTGCTCGGGCGGTGGCGGCCGGATCGACCTCGGTGTCCTCGCCCGTACGGACCAGGTGTGGACCTCCGACAACACCGACCCGCTCGACCGGCTCGCCATCCAGGAGGGCTTCAGTCAGATCCATCCGGCGCGGGTCATGGCCGCGTGGGTCACCGACAGCCCGAACACCCAGCTCAACGGCAGGGTCAGCTCGTTGCGGTTCCGGTTCGTGAGTGCGATGGCCGGGGTGCTCGGTGTCGGCGGCGACCTCACCACGTGGACCGAGGAGGAGCTGGCCGAGGCGGGGGAGTGGGTGGGGCTGTACAAGGAGATCCGGCCCGTCGTGCAGCGCGGCGACCTCTACCGGCTGCGGCGGCCGACCGGCGGACTGAGCGCGGTGCAGTACGTGCTCGGCGACGAGACCGTCGTCCTCGCCTGGCTCCAGGCGCAGCACCACGGCGAGCCGGTGCCGGCGCTGCGGCTGCGCGGACTTGACCCCTCGGCGGCGTACGAAAGCCGCGAAACGGGCGAAGTCCACCGAGGTGCCGTGTTGTTGCATCACGGGCTGCGGACCGGCCTCAAGGGTGACCTCGATGCGGCAGTTATCCGGCTGCGTCGCATCTGATACTTCTGCCCTATATGGACTCTATGGCGCCTTCGTTCCAACTCGCCTGGGAATAAAGGTTGCTGTGAATCGGGCGAGTGAGCAGCGTCATATTCGTGACCGTGTGTCGCCGTCATGTTCACGTAATTTCGGCGTGTTTTCAGGGAGTTCGAGGGGCGGAAAGATCCGGAATTCACGGACAGTGACCGGGAATTCTGGGGAGGACCACAGGAAACCCGTACACAGGGAACCTCAGGCTTGTTTCCGTGCGTCTTAGTCGCTTACGTTCGCCACCAATCCGGACGGACGCCCAATCCTGCCGCCGCCCGGAGCCCGCATCGAACACCCGACAACGGCAGGAGCGGGGGACCCACAGGTAGAACGCCTGTTCCGGTCTCTGGAACAGGCTTGGGGTTAAGTCACGTTCAGGCGTGGCCGGACATCTCCAGTCCGCACCCGACAGCTCACCTCGCAGGCGACGGAGAGGAATTCGTCATGCCCGCGAAGGGTAAGCACCGCCGTCCGAAGTCCCAGCGTTTCACCCGTTCGATAGCCGCTGCCGGAACCGGCGGAGCGGCTCTCGCCCTGCCGCTTCTGGGGGCCACCGGCGCCCATGCGGCCACGGCGGAGTCCACCGCCCAGTCCGTGTCGTCGCTTTCGGAATCGGCCAAGTCCGTATCGGCCGAGTCCGTTTCCGCGAAGTCGGAAAAGGCCGGAAAGGCCGCCGCGTCCACGCCTTCCGCCGCCAAGAAGGCGAGCGTCAGGACCTACTCGGTCCAGGCCGGCGACTACCTCTCGAAGATCGCCCAGGAGCAGAGCGTCAGCGGTGGCTGGCAGAAGCTCTACTCGGACAACCGGACCGCCATCGGCGCCGACCCGAGCCTGATCCACCCCGGTCTGAAGCTGACGATCGGCAAGAAGGCCGCGTCGACCTCTTCGCCTTCCTCCTCCTCTTCTTCTTCGTCGAAGTCCTCGTCCTCGTCGTCCTCGAAGTCGACCCAGACGGAGACGTCCAAGCCGGCCGCCGAGAGCGCGAAGGCCGACACCTCGACGACGACCGAGGCCGCCGACACCGGCAGCTCCAGCAGCTCCAGCGGCTTCACCCTCCCCGTGGCCGGTGCCACCGTCGGCACCGCCTACCACGTGTCGGGCAGCATGTGGTCCAGCGGCTACCACACGGGCGTCGACTTCGTCGTCCCGACCGGCACCTCCCTCAAGGCTGTCGGCGCCGGCACGGTCGTCTCCGCGGGCTGGGGCGGCGCGTACGGCAACCAGGTCGTCATCAAGCTCGCCGACGGCTACTACGCCCAGTACGCCCACCTCTCGCAGCTCTCCGTCTCGGCCGGCCAGACCGTGACCGAGGGCCAGCAGGTCGGCCTCTCCGGTGCCACCGGCAACGTGACCGGACCGCACCTGCACTTCGAGATCCGCACCACCCCGGACTACGGCTCCGACGTGGACCCGATCGCGTACCTCCGCTCGAAGGGCGTCGCCGTCGGCTGACACAGACTCTCCGAGGCGGCATCCGCCCCACGATCACCGGGCGGGCCTGGGTCAC